>DATAYX010000528.1:0-6505 GCA_036272355.1 Acidimicrobiales bacterium | reverse complement strand
CTGTTGTTCGGCCTCACGCACGGGATGGGCCCGGAGGACAGCACCCGTCTCGGTGGCTTGTGCGCCGCCGAGGTGATCTCCCACACTGGCGCGCGGCCCGAGGCCGACCTGAAGGCACTGGCCAAGGCCGCCGGGCTGTTCAGCGTGTAGCGGCCCATGAGCCTCTCCATCGGCATCGTGGGGTTGCCCAACGTGGGCAAGTCCACGCTCTTCAACGCGCTGACCCACAATGACGTGTTGGCGGCGAACTACCCGTTCGCGACGATCGAGCCCAATGTCGGGGTCGTTGCGGTCCCCGACCCGCGGCTGGCCAAGCTGGCGGCGCTCTACGACGGGGCGCCCGTCGTGCCGGCGACCGTCACATTCGTGGACATCGCGGGACTCGTACGCGGGGCGTCGCAGGGGGAGGGGCTCGGCAACCAGTTCCTGGCCGCCATCCGCGAAACGGATGCGATCTGCCAGGTGGTGCGCGCCTTCCACGACGACGACGTGGTGCACGTCGACGCCCGTGTGGACCCTGGAGGGGACATCGAGACGGTCAATACGGAGCTGATCCTGGCCGATCTCCAGACCGTCGAGAACCGGCTGCCTCGTCTCGAGAAGGAGGCTCGGGCCACGCCGTCGCTCAAGGCGATGGCCGAAGCGGTCGCGGTGGCGCAGCGCATCCTCGGGGAGGGGCGCACGATCTCGAGCGCCGCAGCGGCCGGTGAGGTCGAGGTCGCGCTGTTGGGTGATCTCCACCTCCTGACGGCGAAACCGTTCATCTATGTGTTCAACATCGACGAGAGCGCGCTCGGCGATGCGGCACTGGCCGAGGAGCTTGCGGCGCGGGTGCGCCCGGCCCGTGCTGTCATCTTGTGCGCCCAGATCGAGGCGGAGCTGGCCCCACTCGACCTCGAGGACGCCAAGGAGCTTTTGCGCAGCTACGGCCAGGAGGAATCCGGATTGGAGCAGCTCGTCCACGTCGGATTCGACACGCTGGGGCTGCAGACGTTCCTGACCGCGGGCCCGAAGGAGGCGCGGGCCTGGACCATCCACGCGGGAGACACCGCGCCGAAGGCGGCCGGTGTGATCCACACGGACTTCGAACGGGGCTTCATCAAGGCCGAGGTCATCAGCTTCGAGGACCTCATGTCCACCGGATCGGTGGCGGGGGCCCGCACCGCGGGAAAGGCGCGTATGGAAGGCAAGGATTACGTGATGCGCGACGGCGATGTCGTGGAGTTCCGCTTCAACACCTGAGGGCCCGGTTCAGCCGTTCTGGTTGGGGCTTTGCACGGAGAACGACGCCGTGATCTGGTTTCCCCGGCGATCGAGGACGTACCAGAGCCCACCGTTCTGGTCTATCGCCTGACCCGTCACCATTCCGGGCCTGACGTCGAGGTTGTACGTGTAGAGCGGATGTCCGCCGTACGAGAGCTGGATCGAGCCGTCGGGGCGCTTGAGCGTCCCGACGAGCGATTGGTTCAGGCCCTGTTCGACGCGCACCGGACCGTGCTCGACGAGCGGAGGCCACTGGAAGACGCAGCCGTCGTCGACGCAGGCGCTGTGCTTCGGCGTGTCGGGCACGAAGTCGTAGAGCGTGCTGCCGTTGCCGGTGGCCAGGATGGGGCCGGCGGGCGACTTCTGGAGCGTGAGCGTGAGCGCGGGGTCGGTCGTCGGCGGCGCCGACAACGTCGTGACGTTGCCCCCGTTGGCACAGCCGGCGAACGTCAGGGCGGAGAGGACCAGGGCCGCAGGGACGACGCAGGCGGGACGGCGCGGAAGCCGGACCATCACGATCCCGATGCGGGGACCGTGGTGCCGAGTACCCAGCTCAGCGCAGTGAGGGCGTCGGCCGTCGTCCAGTTGGTGGGCTGCGGATGGGTGAGGTCGTGCACGCCGCTGTCGTCGAGCAGCGCCTTGAGCTTGGGGGAGAGATTCGGGATGTCGGGCGCGCTGGCGTTGACGAAGCGCTCGCGTCCGTTGGCGTCGATCAGGATGTAGCCGTCGGTGTGGAGGACGTCGTAGGTGAGGGGCTTGCCCGTCCACCAGTCCGTCTTGGCCGGCTGTCCCTCGGATACGAACTGGTAGTTCACCCCAAACGGCTTCCAGAAGGCAGCCATCTGCGCCGGCGTGCTCGTCCAGAGATCCCAATCCGCGCCGAACTCCTTCTGGTAGGCGGCAAGACGCGGCACCGTGTCGCGGACGGGGTCGACCGTCGCCTCGACGAAGGCCACGCGGTGCGAGAGGCCGGCCGCGCGCACGTCGCGCTGGAGCGAAGCGAACGCCGCGGTGATGAGCGGACACTCGTCCTGGCACAGGGAGAGGAAGGGCGCGAGGACGACCACCTTGCCGTGCAGCGCGGCCAACGAGACCTCGTGGCCGTGCTGGTCGACGAACGCGAGGTGCTGGGGCGTGGGGCGGTTGAGGGCGAGGCCCTGGTTGGCGGGCGGCGCCGGGGGCGCGGACGAGCCGCAGGCCGCCAGGAGGACGCCGAGGGCGAGGAGAGCTGGGACGAGGGTGCGGCAGGGCGACAGACGGCCCGATCGACGTTTCAGTCGTCGTCCTCCCCGGGCGGCAGGAAGGTGAAGGGAAGGTCGGCCAGGGTGATCAGCGTCGAGGCGATCCAGCGGGTGAGGCCGTCGAAGACCGGCGCGATCGAGGAGGGCTCGTCGAGCTGCTGCTCGCTGAAGCGGACCGAGCCCTCGTAGGTGGCCTCGGCCGCCCAGCGCGTGCCGCCGGGCGCGCCGTCGTCGTCGCCGACGTCGGTGCGCACCTGCTCGATGGTGGTGGCGGTGCGGATCAGGTCCATGGGGTCGCCCAGGGGGCCACCGAGGGGCAGCGCGGCCATGACCTTCTCGGTGTCGGGCGCTTCGGCCATGCGCTGGACGCGCAGGGCGACCTCGATGACGACCTCGGGCATCTCGTCGGGGGGCTCGCCGATCGACCAGCTCCGGTACGAGGTCTGGCTCCAGGTGGGCCAGTCCACCGACACGTCGGCGCGGACCCGGGGCGGCTGCTCCTCGCCGGGGAGGCTGTAAGAGGTCTCCCACGACACGTCGCCCAGGAACACGTCGACCTGAAAGCGCTCCTCGACGGCCTGGCGCTGGAGCAGCGCCCGGTCGAAGGAGTCACGGATCGTGCCGATGACATCAACGAGCAGATGGTCGAACACGCCGGTCGAGGATAGGCGGCATGGCGAGGGGCCCGGCCTCGCCATGGGTGACCTACGGCAATTCCTGCTCGGTGCGGAGGAACCGCACAGACCCTCCTGCGTACTTTGCCCGCTCGAACAGACCCCGCTGCTCGCTTCTGGCGAACCGAGCACCCATGCGCGTGGCAACTGCGGTCGTAGCGTCGCTGACTCACATGGCGGAGGAAGCGGGCTTCGGCTGTTACCGTCAGGCCTGGTGAGCGAGGGGAACGAGGGGTCGGTGTGGCTGGAGCGCCGTGTCATTGCCTACGCGCATCAGGGGGGAGCGTGGGAGTCCCCCTCGTCGACGCTGCACGCCATTGCGCACGCCCTGGAGGTGGGGGCGACTGCGATCGAGCTGGACGTCCACGCCACGGCTGACGGCGAGCTCGTCGTGTGCCACGACGCCACGGTCGACCGGACCACCGCATCGAGCGGGATGATCGCGTCGTTCACGTTGGCGGAGCTGCGGGCGATGGACTTCTCGTACTGGTGGATCCCCGGGGCGGACGTGACGCCGGGGCGGCCCGCCGGGGACTACCCGTTCCGGGGGCGGGCGCCGGAGGACAAGGCGTTCGGCATCGCCACCCTGCGCGAAGTGCTGGAGCGCTTCCCGGGTGTGGTGCTGAATCTCGACATCAAGCAGACAGCGCCCGCGGTCGCGCCCTACGAGGAGGCGCTCGCGCGGCTGCTGGCCGAGTACGACCGTGTCGACGACGTGATCGTCGCTTCGTTCCTCGATCCGGCGACGGAGGCCTTCCGCGGCTTCGCGCCCAGGGTGCCGACGTCAGCGGGCACGATGGCCACGGCCGAAGCGTGGCGAGCGGTGCAGGCGGGCGACGCGATGCCCGAGATGGCATCGGTGGCGTTCCAGGTGCCCGAGCGCTTCGGGGACCAGGTGGTGGTCGACGAACGGTTCGTGGCGGCGGCACACGCCGCCGGCAAGGCGGTCCACGTGTGGACGGTCAACGATTCCGAGTCGATGTCACGGTTGCTCGACCTTGGGGTCGACGGGATCATCTCGGACCTGCCGAGCACGCTCTGCGGGATCCTGGCGGCGCGGGGCGTGGGGTGGGGCGGTTTGTAGGTGCTAGCGGCCTTCTGAGGCGGAGTCGCCGAGGGGACAGGTGACGCTAGCCGCGACCACAATTCGGCTTCTTGCCGTGGTTCGCCTTCCGCTTCTTGCGGAGCTTGCGCTTGACCGTTCGCTTCGACATGGGGACGACATCGTAGCGGACCACAAGGGGTGATCCGGTAGCCTCCCCGAGGGTGCGGTCCGGGTGGCTGTTGCGGGATGGCGACGTCGTCTGCGCTTTGGAGATGGCCGAGTCGCCCGCGGAGCGCCGAAGTAGGCTGCGCGGGCGACAGTGGTGGGACGGCGCCCTGCATTTCGAGGGCATGCGCACTGCGCACACACTCGGCGTCGGCTTCCCGGTCGACGTGGCCTTTCTCTCCTCTGACCTCACAGTCCTGCGCGTCGCCAGTCTCAAGCCGTGGCGGATGAGCATCGGCCTCCCGGGCACCCGCAGCGTGGTCGTGGCGCAGGCCGGCTCGTTCGAGCGCTGGGGCGTGCACCAGGGGGACCACCTCGAGGTACGCGAGGCGAAATGAGGGTGCCGCCCACCGACGGCCATCGGCCGTGAGCCGGGCCCAGACCGGGCCGGGCCGGGGGGAGCTCGTGCTCGTGGCGACGCCCATCGGGAACCTGGGGGACCTCGCTCCCCGAGCCCAGTCGGTGCTGGCGGAGGCCGACCTGATCTGCTGCGAGGACACGCGCCGCACGCGGGCGCTGCTCTCGGCGTGCGGGATCCCGGCCGGCAGCCGGTTGCTGTCGCTGCACGGGCACAACGAGACGTCGCGCCTGGAAAGGGTGGCGGAGTGTGTGGCAGGGGGCGGCACGGTGGCGGTGGTGAGCGACGCGGGGATGCCGGGCATCTCGGACCCGGGAGCATGGCTGGCCGGGCAGCTCGCGGCCCGTGGCGAGAGCGTCACCGTCGTTCCGGGCGCGTCGTCGGTTCTCGCCGCGCTCGTCGTGAGCGGCCTGCCGACCGACCGCTTCAGCGTCGAAGGATTCCTGCCGCGCAAGGGGACGGAGCGCCGGCGCCGCCTCGCCGCCCTGATGGCGGACGAGCGCACTTGCGTCGTCCTCGAGGCACCCGGGCGCGTCGCGGGCACGCTGGCCGAGATGGCCGCGTTGGACCCGGGCCGGCCGGTTGCGGTGGCGCGCGAGCTGACCAAGGTGCATGAAGAGGTCTGGCGGGGCACCCTCGGTGACGCGGCGGTGTCGTTCGGGGCAGCCGCGGTGCGGGGCGAGGTGGTCCTCGTGGTCGGCGGTGCGCCGCCGACTGAACCGGCGGACGAGCGCAACGTCGAGGCGGCCGTGCACAGGGCGATGCGGGAGGACCCCGGCGCCGGGCCGCGGCAGGTGGCCGAGCGCGTGGCGGCGAGCCTCGGTGTGCCGAAACGCCGCGTGTACGAGGCGGCGCTCCGGTTGCGCGGCGCGGGCGACACCAAGCGTTGACGTCGGGGGCAGGCGGGGCGCACCGGTACGCTTCCTGCGGTGCCGCCCTATTACCTGACCACGCCGATCTACTACGTCAACGACGCGCCGCACGTTGGCACCGCGTACACGACGGTCAACGCCGACGCCCTGGCGCGCTGGCACCGCCTGCTCGGCGACGACGTGTGGTTCATGACGGGCACCGACGAGCACGGCGCCAAGATCGTCGAGGCCGCCGAGGCCAATGGCGTGACCCCCAGGGAGTGGACCGACAGGACGTCAGCCCGGTTCGTGGAGGCGTGGAGTCGGCTCGACATCAACTACGACGACTTCATTCGCACGACAGAACCCCGGCACTATGCGGTAGTCCAGCAGTTCCTGCAGCGCATTTACGACAACGGGTTCATCGAGCTGGGCCTCTACTCGGGCCTCTACTGCGTGTCCTGCGAGGACTACTACACCGAAGACCAGTTGGTGGACGGCAAGTGCCCGCTGCACGGCCGGCCCGTCGTCGAGATGCGCGAGGACAATTACTTCTTCAAGCTCAGTGCGTTCGAGCAGCCGTTGCTCGAGTACTACGACAGCCACCCCGAGTTCGTGCGTCCGGTGTCCAAGCGGAACGAGGCGCTCGGCTTCATCCGGGGCGGCCTGCTCGACGTTTCCATCACCCGGACCTCGTTCTCGTGGGGTGTGCCGGTCCCTTGGGACAGCGGCCACGTGTTCTACGTCTGGTACGACGCGCTGATCAACTACCTCACGGTCGCCGGGTACGGCTCTGACGAGGCGGTCTTCGCCACGCGCTGGGGTGCGGCCCACCATCTCCTGGCCAA
>DATAYX010000527.1:0-3996 GCA_036272355.1 Acidimicrobiales bacterium | reverse complement strand
GCGCTGGCCGATGCCGGCACCGGCGTCTTCGAACTGGCGCCCTTCGGTGTGGCGAACGAGCACATGGAAGACCCGTGGCAGGAGATCGACTGGATGCGACGGCTGTCCGCCGCCATCGGGCGCCCTGTCTCGTTCGCCTTCCTGCAGGTCGACGAAGATCCCGAACTGTGGCGCAAGCACTTGGCGGCGTCGTTGGAGGCGTGCGCCGAGGGCGCCGAGCTCTATCCGCAGGTCGCCGGGCGCGCCACGGGCCTGTTGACCGGCCACCACGCCACGTACTGCCTGTTCTCGGAGATCCCCGCCTACGTGGAGCTGCGGAAGCGGCACCTTTCGGCCGCCGAGTTCGCGGCAGCGTTGCGCGACCCGGAGGTACGGCGTTCGATCGTGTCGTGGACGCCGCCGTCGCCGGCAGTGGCCGAGGCGATGGACAAGGCGTACGGGCGGACGTACGTGCTCGGAGACCCGCCCGACTACGAGCCGGGGCCTGAGCGCTCCCTCACCGGGCTGGCCGCGGCGCGCGGCGTGTCGGCGTTGGAGGTCGCCTACGACGAGATGGCACGCGACGACGGAACGGGGCTGCTGTACCTGCCGATCCTCAACTACGCGACCGGCGACCTCGACCACGTGTACGACATGCTCCAGCATCCGCGCGGCCTGCTCGGACTCTCCGACGGCGGCGCGCACACGGGGACGATCTGCGACGGATCGATGCCGACGTTCATGCTGACGCACTGGACACGGGACCGCGTGCGCGGCGCCACGCTGCCCCTGGAATACGTGATCAAGAAGCAGACGCACGACACGGCCCGCCTCTACGGCATGACGGACCGCGGCACGGTGGAGCCGGGCGCCATGGCCGACTTCAACCTCATCGACTACGAGGGTTTGACGCTCGGGGCGCCGTTCGTCGTCAACGACCTGCCCGCCGGGGGCAAGCGGCTGCTGCAGCGTGCGTCGGGGTATGCGATGACGATCAAGAAGGGCACGGTGACCTTCGAGAACGGGGAGTCGACCGGGGAGCTGCCGGGGCGCCTGGTGCGGGGCGCCCGCTGAAGTCGCTCGGCGCGCCGAAGGGGCCCGCCGTCCGCTAGAACGCAACCCATATGGACGCGCCGCAGACCGAGTACGCGGTGCGCGGCGGCGTGCACGTCGGCTACCAGGTGTGGGGCCTCGAGGCGTCGCCCGGCACAGTCGACGTGCTCGAGTTCAACAACGGGCTCATGATCTCGATCGACGAGACCGTCGACGAGCCGAACTGGCTCCGCTACACGGAGCGGATCGCCGGGTTCTCGCGGCTCATCCGCTTCGACTGCGGGGGCCTGGGGCTCTCCGACCCCCTCCCGCGCGGCATCGAGCCCTCGATCGAAGGCTGGGGACTCGACGCGCTTGCGGTCATGGACGCCGCCGGCTGCGAGCGGGCCGTGATCCTGGCGTCGAACGCCGGCACGATGGCTGCCCTCTGGTTGGCGGCGACGCACCCCGAGCGCGTGGCGTCACTCGTCGTCGTCAACGGCACGGCGCGGGTCGGGGCGGCCGCGGACTACGGCATCGGGGTCTCCGACGCGGAGCTCGAGGGCGCGACCAGCGTCGACTACGCCATGCCCATCGTCGACGACGTACCTCAGGACATTGCGATCTTCGCTCCCAGCCTGGCGCACCGGGTGGGCTTTCGCGAATGGTGGGGGCGGGCCGCTCGGCGCGGCGCGAGCCCGGCGACGTCAGCCGCCTTCAACCTGGTGACCTTCACCGCCGACCTGCGCTGGTGCCTCCCCGACATCTCGTGCCCGACGCTGGTGTTTGCACGAATGGACACCTACGGAAACCTGAACACGCACGGGCAGTATCTGGCCGACAACATCGCGGGGGCCCGCATCATCACGATCACGGGACCGGACCTCATTCCGTGGGCTGGCGAGTTCGACTCCATCGTCGACGACATGGAGGAGTTCGTCACGGGTTCGCGAGGCGAGCATGCGGCGACCCGCCTGTTGTCCACCGTGTTGTTCACCGACATCGTCGACTCGACTGTGCGAGCGGCGGCCGTGGGCGACCGGGAATGGCGGGGGGTGCTCGACGAGTTCGAGGTCAACGTCACCCGATTGCTGGCCCGACACGACGGGATGCTCGTGAAGACGACGGGCGACGGGATCCTGGCCCGGTTCCCCACGCCGGCGCAGGGCGTGCGCTGTGCGACGGCGATGGTTGACGCCGCCGGGAGGTCCGGCCTGGAGCTGCGTGCGGGGCTGCACGCCGGCGAGATCGAACTAAGGGGCGAAGACATCGGTGGGCTGGCGGTGCACATCGCCTCGCGGATCAGCGCGATGGCAGGCGCCGGGGAGGTGCTGGTGACGGGAACCGTGCGCGACCTCGTCGTCGGCTCGGGCATCGTCTTCGACGACCGTGGCCGCCACAACCTGAAGGGCGTTCCCGACGAATGGCAGGTGCTGGCGGTGGAGCGGGCCTGAGCCGGGAGGAGATCCCAGCGGGGTCCCCACTGCAACAAGCGGGGTCGAGGTCTTCGAGTCGGGATGCGGGGATTTGAACCCCGGACCTCCTGCTCCCAAAGCAGGCGCGCTGCCAAGCTGCGCCACATCCCGTGGCTGCCCGATGGTGAAGGCAGCCCCAAATCTAGTTGGATCCGGTCGATCTCTCCGGGAAGGAGGTGCTCGGCCGTCGCCCACGCAGGCCAATTTCGGCGCCGCGATTGATCATCCCGGCGACCGTGCCTCCTGAAGCCCGAGGAGAGCCGCCATGTTGCCGCGGAAGAAGAGATTCAGGTCCTCCCTGCCGACCCCTCCCAGTTCCTCTTCGAACTTCGCGAGGGGGTCGCGGCCTCCTTCTGGATGCGGATAGTCAGTGGAGAACATGAACAGGTCCGCTCCCGCCTGTCCCATCATCCAGCCGATCGGCTCGCCCGGAAACGGCGTGAACTTGAGGTGCCGATGCACGTATTCCGAAGGCTTCCCCTGCAGGCGCCGAAGAGGGTCTTCGGTGCGCCTGAACGCCCTCTGGGCGTAGTCCAAATGGTGCATCCACGACACGACCCAACCCGCACCCTGCTCGATACAGCCACCCCGCAAGCCCGGAAAGCGGTCGAAGAGCCCGTCGAGGATCAACGCTCCGAGGAAGAGCGCCGGCGAGTGGTAGATGGCCAGGTAGTCCTTGGAACGGATGTTCTCCCCGCCGCCGAGGTGATCGGTGACCGGCATGTCGTTGTTGTGGAACGCGCGGTCCAGCAGCCGCCCGCCGCCCCCCACGTGCAGAACGAAAGGAATATTGCGCTGCTCGAGAAGCGCCCAGAACGGGTCGAGATCCGGGTGGGTGGGAGCCCGGTCGCCGGCGGCAGTCGACGGCACCATGATCGCCGAACACCCGCCGGCGATCGCCTCGGTCGCGACTTCGATAGCACGGTCCGGGTCCACGAGCGACACGTAACCCACGGGGAACAGACGCGGGTCCGCGTCGCAGAAGTTGACCATGGCTCCGTTCTGCGCGCGGCAGCCGGCGTACAGAAGGTCGAGGTCGCGCTGCAGCTCCATCGCGTCGTCGTAACGCCGCGGGCTCCGCGGGAGGCTGAACATCGCGGTGGCGAAGGTGGCGAAAACGAGCTGCCCCTCGAACCCGAGGAGGTCGAGTGCGCGACTCCGCTCCGCCGGATCGAATCCGCCCATCGCCATCCAGCCCTTGTCGTGCAGGAGCTGCTCTTCGGCGTGCGCCGCCACCGCAGGATCGGACCGTCGCCGTCGCGCCTTGTCTTGGGCATCCTCGAGGACGGGGCGCAGCGCGTCGATGCCCTGGCGCCGCAATCGGTCCCGGGCCTCCGGGTCGATGAACTCGTCGAGGAAGTCCGCCAGCTCCATCACATGGCTATCCGCATCGAGGATGGCCCTCTCACCTGCGTAGGTCATCGACTCCCCTTTCAAGAACGCGCACACGCACACGTGCTCGGTGGTGACACTTTGTCACCTCCGCAGTGCCATAATGCCCCATGGCCAA
>DATAYX010000526.1:0-1611 GCA_036272355.1 Acidimicrobiales bacterium | reverse complement strand
CGAAACGCTGCTGACGTTCACCGAGATCGTCTTCGAGGTCTTTGACCGGACGGGCGTGGCCTACACCGACGACGACGCCAACGCCTACCTGCACGCATGGTCGCTGATCGGCTTCTACTTGGGTGTGCGGCCCGATCTCCTGCCTCTGACCCGGGCGCAGACGTCGGTGCTGATGCCGATCGTCCGCCGCCGTCAGTTCGGCCCCAGTGCCTCTGGCCGCGACCTCATGGCTGCGCTCCTCGAGCAGGGAACCCGCCTCGCCCCGCCGGGCCTTCGTGGCCTCCCCGCGGCAACGGTCCGGTACTACGTCGGTGACGAGACGGCGGACCTCCTGAGTGTGCCCCCGGCCGACTGGACCCGGCTGGTGTTCCGTCCGCTTGGCGACGTCAGCCGAAAGCTCTCCGTGGAGCGGCTGCATCATCGTTTCTTGAGCGCGTTGTCCGAGCGAATCGGTTTCGGGATGCTGACGCTGGCCGTGCAGGCCGAACGCTACGGGGGACGGCCGGCCTTCCAGGTGCCCACATCGTTGGCAGCTCGCTGGGATCTGCCCGTGCAGAATCAGAGCGGTCCCGGGGGCACGTGACCTTCGGCGAGCACTTGGAGCTGTGTGTCCGAAAACGGTGGGTTGAAGAGGCCGGCGTCTTGCTGGCGTGAGCGGAAAAGGTTGACGATGAAGTTCATCCGTTCTTCGAGCACGGCCCAGTCGCGGGCGCCGGACGGCGCACCCCTCCCTCCCGTTCGGTCCCACCGAGAGACGGCGGAGCCAGCCGCACTGCCGGCGATATTCAGCAGGTCGGGCGGGAACATCCCCTCTGCGAGCGGTGGCACGTCCCGGCGGAGGTCGAACCTCTCGGTCGCCGTCACCAGCTGCATGATGACCTCGGTCAACACCGTGTCCCACGTGGCATCGAGCACCGTGCACACGTCGTCGACGAGAGCATCGAGCACCCGGCGCGCTTCTGCCACGGGCGCGTGCCGGACGACATCGGTTTCGATCACTTGCTTCAACGTGTCGGTGATGGGAGCGTTCAGGGCTCCCGCGATCGCTGGTTGCAGGCGTCGTTGTTCATGGGCCACGGCGAGCGTGTTCGCCCGCAGGACCAGAACAGGGCGACCCGCCTGAGAGAATTGCGCCTCTCCGTACGCGCTGAACGCGGCCGCGACGCCGTCGGCAGCGTCGCTCGCCGGGATCGTCGACAGCGTCGACGCCATCGCCCGCGCCAATTGCTCCGGGGTACCCGGGGCGGCGCGGCAGGCGTCCCGCAGCGCGGTGAACAGTGGAGCAAGTTCGGCGAAGACAAGCAGATTGCCGTCACCCACATGCTTGGACACGTCGGCCGTGACCGAATCGATTGCCCGGGCTATGTGTTCGTGGGACAGCCGCTGCACGGCCCACGCCTCGATGCCGTGATTGAAGCGACGCAGGAGACCTTCGGTGGCCCCGTTTGCGCCCACGAGGGCCTTGACCCGGGTCGGCAAGACCTCGCCCCGGATGGTGGCGCCGGCTGTCTTGGAGGCCCAGACGGCAAAGGCGCACCACGTCGCATCCCGGCCAAGACCCGCGTCCCGGAGACCCACCGCGAGCTCGTGGTAGCGCTGCGTGATGCAGAG
>DATAYX010000525.1:0-1805 GCA_036272355.1 Acidimicrobiales bacterium | reverse complement strand
GACGCGGAGGCCGGCTCGTTCCTCGGCGGCCTCGAGGTCTTCGGGAAAGATCGGCTCGCCGGGTTCGAGCGCGTCCACGCCGCGCACGGCGGGGACGTCGAGGAGGACGCCCCGGGTGACGATGCCGTTGTGCAGGTGGTGGATGCCGAGCCGGGTGGCGCCGTGGGCCGTCACGGTCCCGGTGTCGTAGCCGTTGAAGAGCTTGCCGTCGTAGAAGATGTGGCAGAGCGCGTCGATATGGCTCGTCGCGAAGCCGTGGGGCGCGATGGCGAAGTAGTCGGCACCCCAGCCCTCGGTTGCCGTGCCGATCATGTGGTGCGCCACCGGCACCGGGTTGTCCGGGCCAGGCTCCGTGTTCAGCGGCCGTGCGCAGGAAACGGTCCGACCGGAGCGCACGGTTGCGGTCGCGGCGGCGGTGACCTCGGGGGTGATGAGGTGCAGCGCGCCGAGCTGATCGTCGGCCCCCCAACGCCCCCAGTTGGAGAGCTCGGCGTGCAGGGCCACGACGTCGGCGGTGGCCATGGGGTCACGGGGCACGGCACGGACGTTAGCGGCGCCCCCCTACGCTCGCCTCATGACGACACTGCAGGGTGATTACGAACCGAGCGCCTGGGACTGGGTGCGTGACCAGGTGGCCGAGTACGAGGCGTCGGGGGGCAAGCGGGCCAACACATTCATGGACACCGGGCTCCCCATCATCGTGGTGACGACGCGTGGAGCCAAGAGCGGAAAGGTGCGCAAGTTCGCCCTTATGCGGGTCGAACATGACGGCGAGTACGCGCTTGTCGCCTCCAAGGGCGGCATGCCGGACAACCCCGCCTGGTACCACAACGTGGTCGCGCACCCAGACGAGGTGACGATCCAGGACGGGCCCCAGCCGTTCCGGGCGCTGGTGCGCGAGGTCACCGGCGACGAGAAGAAGGAATGGTGGGACAGGGCGGTCGAGGCGTACCCGCCCTACGCCGAGTACCAGCAGAACACGACGCGCCAGATCCCGGTATTCGTCGCGGCGCCGGCCGCCGGCTGAGGGACTCGGCGGTCGGTCCGGCTCAGGCCGCGTTCGCGATGGCCTCGATCATGGCCAGGCGCCAGGGAATGAGGTTGTCCGATCGATCGACCGGCGTCTTTCCCAGCCGCACCACGATGAGGTCGAGCGGGGGGCAGATGGAGATGGACTGGCCCTCGTAACCGGCGGCGCGGAAGGTGCCGAGCGGATTGTCCCCGGCGACGCCCCACCAGTGCGCCCCGAAGGGCTGCCCGTCCTCGTCGGTCGAGACCATCGTGCGGCCGTAGTCGACCCAGCCGGCGGGCAGGAGCCGGACGCCGTCCCACATGCCGTCGCGTAGGTACAACAGCCCGAAGCGCGCATAGTCACGCGCCGTGGCGTGGAGGAAGGACGAGGCAGCCCAGGTGCCGGCTTCGTCGAACTCGGGATCCGCGCTCGCCATACCGAGCGGCGAAAAGAGTCGGTTGTGCAAGAAGCGGGCATACTTCTCACCCGGGCCGATTGTGCGCGCGACCACACCCGAGACGATGTTCGACGTGGCCGACGAGTAATTGAACCGCGTGTCGGGGGGTACCGCCAAGGGGAGGTCGGCGGCGAAGTGGGCCATGTCGGAGCTTCCGTCGCCGAAGAGCATCCGCAGCGCGTTGGAATCCTCCGAGTCGTATTCCTCCACGTAATCGAGCCCGTCGCGCATGGCGAGGAGCTGGCGCAGCGTGATGGCGTGACGCGGGTCGGCCGGGTCGGCCCACTCGGGAACCGGCGCCGGTGCGTCGAGGTCGAGCCGGCCCTCGCCAACCAG
>DATAYX010000524.1:0-2995 GCA_036272355.1 Acidimicrobiales bacterium | reverse complement strand
GGACATTACGGGCGGGTCCGAGGGTGCCGCGCAGCCCGACGAGCTCAGTCGCCGGCGCCGGCTCGTGGCGGTCGCCGGGCGCCATCGGATCCTCTCGGTCGCGGCGGTCGTCGCGGTGGCGCTCGTCGCGGTCGGCACGATCGGCGCCATCGGCCGGTCGACGACGAGCCCGACGGTCACGTCGCTGCGGTTGGGGCACGCAAAGGGCGTCGTCCCTGGCGCTCCCGCGACGAGCACGACGATCCCTTCGTTCTCCCAGCAGACGCAAGGCGGCGACGCGTCCGGGGCGAGCGGCAAGGTGGCGGTCCCCTCGAAGGGCTTGAGCACCGGGACCAACACGCAGAACCAGAGCGTCCCCGCACTGCCGTCGGGCGCGGTCGGGCAGTCGGCGAAGATCGAGCAGACCGGCACGCTCGACCTGGCGGTCAAGAAGGGCACCCTGACACGGACGATGTCCGGGCTGACCAACCTCGCCGCCTCCGTCGGCGGCTTCGTGGCCAACTCGCAGAGCCAGAACGGCACGGCCGGCGGTGCGGCCTACGGCACCATCACCATGGAAGTGCCGGTCAACGACTTCGCCGGCGTGCTCAAGGCGGCGGAGCGCTACGGCAAGACCTCCAACCTCTCGACCAGCGCCACCGACGTGACGGGCCAGTACGTCGACCTGCAGGCGCGCCTCTCCGCGCTCGAGGACAGCCGCCAGCAGTACCTCACGATCCTGGCCAAGGCGACCAGCATCGGCGACATCCTGTCCGTGCAGGATCAGCTCAACAGCATCCAGCAACAGATCGAGCAGCTGCAGGGCCAGCTGCAACTGCTGACGAGCCAGACCTCCTATTCGAAGGTCACGGTGACGGTGAACGAGGGGACGCCCCCGCCACCGCCGGGGCCGCTTCCGGAGTCGGGCCTCGTGCGGGCGTGGCACGACAGTGTCGGCGGCTTCGTCGCAGGCGTCGAGGGTGTCGTGCGGTTGGCGGGGCCGTTCCTGTTCGCGCTGCTGTGCCTCGCGCTCGTGGCGGTCGGCGGCCGCGTGCTTTGGCGCCGCTACCAGCGGCACCGCCTCTGAGCCGTCAGAACCCGAGCGGCGCGGCCAGCGCGATGCCGGGCATGCCGACGACCCCCACGCCCCCGCTCGGCGTGAAGTCCTCGTTGACCGCCATGGGACCGTCGGCGCTGACGACGACGGGGTCGAACCCGATGGCGGCGAGCGTCGAACCCGTGACGACTGCGCTGGCGCCGGGGCCAAGGGTGCCCGACGCCACCAGATGCCGGGATCCCGGCTCGATCGTGTACGCGTGGAACGTCTCGCTCCCGTCGCCGACATTGAGGATCGCCAGCGCGTCGTGGGCGACATTGCTGACAGCGGGACTCGCCTGCGTCCCCGGCGGCGGCACGATCCACTCGCGCGCCGGCGTCGTGCTGGTGAGACCGTCGACCGCCACGGCGACACCGGCTTGGGGCGCGGCCGCCGAGGCGGGGGCCACCACCGCCCGGCTGACGACGACACCGGGCCCACCCGTGGCATCCACCTCGGCCGAATAGCTCGCGCCGCTCGGGATCCGCGTCTCCTGGCTCGTCGCCAAGGCCCAGGTCTGGCCGGGTGCCACCGTGTTCTCCAGCGGCGCCAACGGACCCGAAGCGAGCCGCAGGTGCACGGTCACCTTCTCGGGGGCCGTGCCCGGGTTCAGCACGCTGATCTCCGAGTTGCCACCCGACGTCTCCTGTGCGAGCGGAAGCGCCCAGTGGTTCTGGGGCTGGCTCACCCCCGGCACGAGCGAGAGGCCTGTGCTCGTGCCAACGTACGCCTGAAGTTCCGATGCCACGACCCGGCCGGTCCGCGCGGCGACCAGCGTGCTCACCTGCGAGGCATTCTGCACCTCGGAGGTGACGTCCTCGGCGAGCGTCGCTCCCGGGTCGATCACGACCCCCTGGTAGTTGACCGGTTTCACCGCGCCCGTGGGCGTCATGAAGCCGAGGTCCACGACGACGGGCGACGACGTCGGATTGAGGAGCGAGACATAGAGGGCGTTGGAGCCGGCGGTGGTACCGGCCGCGAAGTACCAGTTGGCCGACGTCGAACTCTGGCAGGGACTCACCGACCAACCCGCCGGGCCGTGCACCGCCTGCGATACCGACACGCCTCCGCCGTCGAGCGTGACCGTGTCCGCCGTCCAAGAACCCGACGAAGGGACCGCCAACGAGGGCGCGAGTGCGGTCTGCGCCGGAACCGATACGGCCGTGTCCACTGTGGCGCCCGTATCGGTGACCGTCGTGATGTGGGCGTGTACCGCACGTGGCGTCGCGTTGGTGAGCACGAGGAAACCAGGTGCCCCTCCCGAACCCGTCGTCTGACCGGTGCAGTACCAGGCAGATGACTCCGCGTCGGGCGCGCTCACCAGTGCGGCAGGCTTCGGTGCTGCCGACGCCGGGTTGGACGACCCCCGCGTCCCGAGCCCGATGGCGGCGCCCACGACGACCGCCGCCACGACGAGGAGGACGGGCCAGCGGTGCTCGGGACCGTGGTGCGGCGCGGCGCGGGTGGCGTGCGCCGGGTTCACGACGTGCTCCGGTGCGCCGGGCGCGCCCGGCGACGCCTGCCCACCAGCGCGCCCGCGAGGACGACCCAGACCACGACCTCGGCCGTGACGGCGAGCGGGACGAAGGGGAACTGCGACAGCGAGAGCCCCGCTCCTCCCTTGGGGGAGGCGAACTGGGCGGCCCAGCCGAAGGCGGGCCGCTGCGTGACCGGCCGGCCGTCCACGGTCAGGGCGAAGCGTCCGGCGGGCGCGTACCCGGCGTAGAGGGTGCCGTCCTGCACGGGGCCGTGCGCGGCGGCCGACGCCGACCCCGACATCGTCGCCAGCACCGGTTTCCAGCCGACCACGTCCGCCCCGCTCGGATAGGTCCAGTCACTTCCCGCGGGCAAGGGTGCGGCGCGCTGCGCCGTGACCGGCATCGTCTCGTCGTTCTGGAACACCGAGATGCCAACGTCGCC
>DATAYX010000523.1:0-2400 GCA_036272355.1 Acidimicrobiales bacterium | reverse complement strand
GGTGGGTTCCGAGCGCATCGCCATGCCGTGGATCCAGGCGGGCGGCCGCCCGGTTTCCGCCTGCGCCGATCCGGCGGCCTTCTCCGACCCGATGACCATGGCCGCGGCGCCGTCCGACGACGGGCACGACTCGAGATAGTGCAGCGGGTCCCACAGCATGATCGACTCCTCGACCATCTGCATGCTGATGTCGGGCAGGTGGAGGTGCGCGAACGGGTTCTTCAGCGCGTGCAGCCGGTCCTTGACCGCCACCATCATCCCGATGTCGCGCGGCGCGCCCGACCGGCGCATGTACGAGCGGATGATCGGCGCGAAGTAGCCGCCCGCCCCCGCCAGCAGCGGCGCCGAGAACGGCTGGGGCACCGACAGCGCCCACATGGCGTCCGAGTCGCTCTGCTTCTCGAAGGCCACGGTCAGCACCCGCTCGTGGATGCCCGAGGCCACCAGGTGCGCCGCCACCAGCGAGGTCGACCCGCCGACGGAGCCCGCCGTGTGCACGCGGAACATGGGCTTGCCCACCGCGCCCAGCGCCGGCGCCAGATACAGCTCGGGCATCATCACGCCCTCGAACATGTCGGGCGCCTTGCCGACCACGACGGCGTCGATGTCGGCGAATCCGAGCCCGGCGTCCTCGAGCGCCATGACGGCCGCCTCCCGGACCAGCCCGGCGATCGACACGTCTTCGCGCTTGGACTTGCAGACCGTCTGGCCCACGCCGATGACTGCGCAACGCTCGGCCATCACACACCCTCCAGCACGGCCACGAGATTCTGTTGCAGGCACGGCCCCGACGTTGCGTGCGCCACGGCCCGGTCCGCCTCGCCCGACCAGATCCGCTGCGCCGCCTCGCCGATGCGGATCAGCCCCGCCGACATCATCGGGTTGGCCGCCAGTGCGCCGCCCGAAGGGTTCACCGACACCCCGGCGCCGGCATCTCCGTCCAGGCCCAACGCCGCGGACAGGATCAGCTCCTGGTGCGCGTACGGCGCGTGCAGCTCGGCGACGTCCACGCCCTTCTTCCCCACCCCGGCCTTCTCCCCGGCCACCCGGGTCGACGGCGACACCGTCAGGTCCCGCGCCCCCACCGAGTGCGTCTCGATCCGGTGGTCGATCCCCGTGATGAACGCCGGCCGCTCGCACCACTCGTAGGCCTTGTCCCCCGCGGCCAGCACCACCGCCGCGCACCCGTCCGTCAAGGGCGGCAGCGTGTGCCGCCGCAACGGCGCCACGGCGTAGTCCTCCTTCAACAACTCGTCCGCCGGCCGGTCGTAGGCGACCTGCGCCTTGGGATTCCCGAGCGCCGACTTGCGCGACCGAGCCGCCACCGCGGCGAAGTCCGCCTCGCTCGCCAGCCCCTTGTCGATCATCGCCTGCGCCTGCAGCGCGGCCAGGGACGTCGGGTCCGGCCACAACGGCGCCATGTAATACGGGTCCAGCTGCACGGCCAACACCTGCGACAGGTCGCCCATCGACGACCGCCCGAACGCGTACACCAGGGCGGCGTCGATCTCGCCCTCCTGCAGCAGCACCCACGCCTCGTACAGCGCCCATGCGCCGTCCATCTCGACGTGCGACTCGGCCCTCGGCGGCCACACACCCACCGCGTCCAACGCCGCCACGAACGAGAAAGGACCGCCGATGAGGTAGTCCGTCGACCCCGAGCAGATGAAGCCGACGTCGTCCTTGGTGATGCCGATGTTGCCGAATACCTCGGCCACGACCGGCTGCAACATCTCGACCTCGTTGCGGGCGTCCTCCCGCCGCACGTTGTCGTACTGCGCGAACGACACGACGCCCACCGGCCGGCGCCCCGAAGTCAGCTCGGGGAACGTCCCCTTCGGGCTCACAGGTACTCCTTGTACGTCTCGTAGTCGGCATCGGGCTCGCCGCTCGGCCGGAAGTACTTGACCGACGCCAGCGAGGGCCCCCACTTCTCCGGCGGCTCCCACACGGCCTCGACGCGCATGCCCATGCGGATCTCGTCGGTCGGGATCTCCTGGATCAGCCCCATGAATGAGAGGTTCGCCCCGTCCAGCAAGATCTGCCCGCAGATGTACGGGATCTCGATCGACTGCCCGGCGAACGGCACGTTCACGATGCAGTACGTCGTCATCGTCCCGGTGTTGGGCAGCTCGACGATCTCGTCGGTCGCCACGCCGTCGGTCGGGCACGTCCCCCTCGACGGCACGTACACCTTCTTGCACTTCGGGCACCGCTGCCCGATGAACTTGCCTTCCTCGAACCCCTTCAGGTTCTTGCTCATGGCGACGCCGGCGGTGAACACGTAGTCCAACCGGGTCGCCGCATCCATCATCGTCACCGGCTCACGCTCGCTCACGACGCGCTCCCCACTGCGACGAAGTGCTCGATGTCCTTGACATGACCGACCCGTTCTGCCTC
>DATAYX010000522.1:0-1955 GCA_036272355.1 Acidimicrobiales bacterium | reverse complement strand
GCGCCGTCACCCATCACGGCATCGACGAGCTCGTCGGCCACCACGACGTGGTCGACGACGGCGTAGGTGAGGTCGGGGTTGACCGCGACGCCGGTGTTGGAGAGGAGGGTCCAGGGGGTCGTCGTCCAGACGGCGAGCCACTGCGCATCACCAACCACGGCCGGGTCGGGGTCCCCGAGACGAAGACGCACGTAGGCGGACTCGTCCTCCTCGTCGCGGTAGACGTCCTCCTGGCCGAGCTCGTGACTCGACAGCGCCGTGCCGCAGCGCGGGCAGTACGGCACGACCTTGAGATCCTCGTAGAGGAGCCCCTGATCGAAGAGCTGCTGGAGATGCCACCAGACCGACTCGACGTAGGACGGGTTCAGGGTCCAGTAGGCGTCGCCCATGTCGACCCAGTAGCCGATGCGCGTGGTGAGGCGTTCGAACTCGTCGACATACGAATAGACCGACTCACGACACAGGCGCGTGAACTCCGCGATGCCCACCTGCTCTTCGATCTGCTGCTTGCCGGTGATCCCGAGCTTCTTCTCGACCTCCACCTCGACGGGGAGCCCGTGGGTGTCCCAGCCGGCGCGACGGGCCACGTACGCGCCGTCCATCGTCCGGAAACGGCAGAAGAGGTCCTTGTAGACCCGTGCCCAGACGTGGTGGAGGCCGGGAATGCCGTTGGCGGTCGGCGGGCCCTCGTAGAAGACCCACGGGGGCGCCCCCTGGCGCTGCTCCATCGATCGTTCGAAGACGCGGTGGGTGGCCCAGCGGGCCAATTCGGCCTGCTCGAGGCCTACGAAGTCGATGTCGGGGGGTACGGGCGAAAACACGGGAAGGGGTGGTGATCGGCGTCGAGGGACGAACGTCCCCGGCGTCTCGGAAAGGATAGAGGGTGTGCATCCCTCCGCTTTCGCCATCTCGCTGCGGCCGGAGCCCTACGGGTCCGAGGGCCCGCGCCGCGTGGTGGCCCGGGCCGAAGCGGAGCTCGTCGTGCGCTACGGCTTCCTGGACGACGGGGAGCTCGGGCTTACCGCCGCCATGTTCGACCCGCCGACGGGCGTCTTCCTCGTGGCCCGGACGGACAGCCGGGCCGAACCGGTGGGTGGCGTGGGACTGCGGACGGTGAGGCCCGGCACGGGCGAGGTCCGCCGCCTGTGGGTCGACCCCGAGTGGCGTGGACGTGGCATCGGAAGGGACCTCATGACGCACGTCGAGGGCGCGGCACGCGACCTCGACCACTCGGTGCTGCGGATCGAGACGGGTGACCGACAGCCCGAGGCGGTGGCTCTGTACCAGGTGTTGGGATGGGAGCGCGTCTTCGTCACGCCCGAGGGGGCGCCCCTCCCCGCGGGCTGGATCAGGTTCCGCAAGGTCGTCGGCTGACGTCCATGACGGCTTCCTTCGACGTCATCTGCGAGATCGAACCGGCGACCACGCCGGACCTGAAACGGGTCCGGCACCAGATCGGGGTCCTGAGCCCCATCGCCAGCGCCTTCCTCGTCCCCGACAACCACATCGGGCGGGCCACGGTGTCGAGCGTCGCCGTGGCCCACGAGGTGCAGGCGATGGGTGGTCGCTCGATCGCATGCCTCAACGCCCGCGATCGCAACCTCCTCGGCTTCCGCCGAGACCTGCTCACGGCCGCCGCGTACGGCGTCGACGAGTTCCTCTTCGTCTACGGCGACGAGCCCCGGGTCGGGACGCGCACCAGTGAGCTGACGGTGCGGACCATGATCGAGCAGGGACGGCGGTACGCGCCGTCGCTGGAGCCCTCCGCGACGATGCGATTCGGCGCCGCGACGGGACTGCGGCCGGTGCCGGAGTGGAAACGAACCGCTGACTTCCTCTTCGTCCAGATCGGGTTCTCCCTCGACGAGCTGTTGCAGTGGCGCTCGCAGGTGGACCTGTCGATCCCGGTCTACGCGGGGGTCATCGTCCTGCCGAGCGCGGCCATGGCGCGCCGG
>DATAYX010000521.1:0-1637 GCA_036272355.1 Acidimicrobiales bacterium | reverse complement strand
GCTGCCCCAGTTCGCGTAGTCGGCGCGTCGAGTTCGTTCGGGAGGAGCAGGCATGCGGATCGGGTTCATCGGGCTCGGCGCCATGGGGTTGCCGATGGGGGACATTTGGTTGCTGCGGGCCACGAGGTGACCGTGGCGTCGCGCAGCCGGGGCCCGATCGACGCAGCCGTCGAGGCCGGTGCGAACGACGGTGGCTCCCCGGAAGGGGTGGCGGAGGCGTCGGAGGTGATCATCCTGTGCGTCCCCAACTCGCCGGAGGTGATCGAGGTCGTCGACGGCATGCTGCCGCGCTTGGGCGAGGGCAAGACGGTGGTCGACTGCTCGACCATCGACCCGGAGCTGGAGCGGGCCCAGCACGCACGGGTGAGCGAAACCGGGGCGCGGTACCTGGACGCGCCGTTGTCGGGCGGCACGGTGGGGGCCCAGAAGGGGGCCCTGACCCTCATGGTTGGCGGCGAGGAGGGCGTGCTGGCAGCCACTTCGCCGGCGTTGGAGCCGTTCGCCGGGCTGATCGTCCACGTGGGTGGTCCGGGCATGGGCCAGGTCGTCAAGCTGTGCAACAACCTGATCTACGCGGCGCAGATGACGGCGACGGCGGAGGCCACCGCCCTGGCGGTGAAGTCCGGGGTCGACATGACAAAGCTCTACGAGGTCCTCACGCACGCGACCGCTGACTGCGTAGCGGTGCGGACCCGGCTGCCCGTGCCCGGGGTCGTACCGGAGAGCCCGGCATCCAATGGGTGGCAGCCGGGCTTCATGACGGACCTCATGGCCAAGGACATCGACCTCGCGCTGGCCTACGCGGCGCGATCGGGCGTGCCGGTGGCAACGACCGCGGCGGCGCGCCAACTGCTGACGGCGGCCAGCACGGCGGGGTACGGGCGCGAGGACTTCTCCGCCGTGGCCAAGGTGGTCTTCTCGCTGTCCGGGGCGACAACATGACGAGCGGCGGTGCGCTGCCGACTCCGGCTCTGATCCTGGCGGCCGACCACCGGGCGCGGGCGGTGCTCACCACGGAGAACTGGGCGGAGTTCTTTGGCTCCCTGGCCAATGCACTGCCGGCGTGCGACGGGATCTTGGCGACGGCCCAGCCGCTCGAGGGTCTCGCCGCCGCCGGCCACATCAGCGCCCGCCACCGGACGTACCTGTCGTTGAATCGCACCGGTCTCGCCGGCTCGGTCTTCGAGCTCGACGACCGCCTCGTGGCCAGCGTGGGGCGCGCCGCGTCCGACGGCTGGACGGGGATCAAGCACATGACGCGCATCGACTTCGAGGACCCGATGACCGCGGCGGCACTGGAACTGCTCGGACAGGTACTCGAGCAAGCGCGCGACGCCGACCTCGAGGCGCTGGTCGAGCCGATCGTGTGGCGGGAGGGCCGGATCCGCCGCGACACGGACGCGGTCGTGCTGGCGGCCGTGCTCGCGCACGACATCGGTGCACCGGTGATCAAGGTACCGGTCCCCGCCGAGGCACCGGGTGCCGACCGGCAACGCGCGGTGGCGCGGGTGGTGGCGAGTGTGGGCGTCCCGGTCATGTTCCTGGGCGGCCCGCGCACCGAGGCGGGGCGCGACGCCGTCCTCGACGAGGTGCGCGACGTGATGGAGGGCGGTGGCGCCGGGATGGCGATGGGCCGG
>DATAYX010000520.1:0-4270 GCA_036272355.1 Acidimicrobiales bacterium | reverse complement strand
GTGTCCTGACGCTCACGATTCCGATAGCCGAGCAGGATCAGCCGCACAAAGTCCCGGTTACAGCCGGCCACGCCATGGGGAACGGAGGCGGCGGCGGAAACTCGCAAGGCTGAGAGCGATCAGATGGGCTGCCCGCGCCGCGATCCCCCCTTCCCCCGAACGGCGCGGGCAGCCGTTTCACTTTGAAGTGTCGCCCTGGCCGGTGGGACGCCGGCCCCAGCAACCAAGTTGAGAGGAGTACGCCATGGCCAAGGCCGTCGGAATCGATTTAGGTACGACCAACTCCGTCATCGCGACGGTGGAGGGTGGCCAGCCCGTCGTGGTGCCCAACGCCGAGGGGTCTCGTACTACCCCCTCTGTCGTTGCGTTCACGGAGCAGGGTGAACGTCTGGTCGGACAGCTCGCACGCCGACAGTCGATCCTGAACCCGAAGGGCACCATCTACTCGGCAAAGCGGTTCATCGGCCGAAGGGACGACGAGGTGGAGAGCGAGGCCAAGGCCGTTTCCTTCGACGTCGTGCCAGGGCCCGATCACATGGCGCGTTTCGAGGTACGGGGCAAGCTTTATGCGCCCGAGGAGATCTCGGCGATGGTGTTGCGAAAGCTGGTCGACGACGCGTCGAAGTTCCTCGGCGAGAAGGTCACGGAGGCGGTGATCACCGTCCCGGCCTACTTCAACGACGCCCAACGCAAGGCGACCACGGACGCCGGCAAGATCGCCGGACTTGAGGTACTCCGCATCATCAACGAGCCGACGTCGGCGGCGCTGGCCTATGGGCTCGAGAACAAGGGAAACGAGACGGTCCTGGTCTTCGACCTGGGAGGCGGGACCTTCGACGTGAGCATCCTGGACGTGGGGGACGGGGTGGTCGAGGTACGTGCGACCTCCGGGGACACGCACCTCGGCGGCGATGACTTCGACCGCCGGCTGGTCGATCATCTCGCCGACGAGTTCCAGCGCGACACCGGCATCGACCTGCGCCAGGACCCTCAGGCCCTCCAGCGCCTGTTCGAAGCGGCCGAGAAGGCCAAGATCGAACTCTCGTCGGTGTCGCAGACCCAGGTGAACCTTCCGTTCGTCACCGCGGACGCCAGCGGGCCGAAGCATCTGGTCACGACCATCATGCGATCCACCTTCGAGGAGGTCACCGCCGACCTCGTCGAGCGGTGCCTCGGGCCCGTCCAGCAGGCAATGAGCGACGCCAAGGTCACCGCGAACGACATCGATGAGGTCATCCTCGTCGGTGGCTCGACCCGGATCCCCGCCGTCCAGAACCTGGTTCGCCGTCTGACCGGCGGCAAGGACCCCAACATGACCGTGAACCCCGACGAGGTGGTCGCCGTGGGAGCAGCCGTCCAGGCCGCCATCCTCAAGGGTGAGGTCAAGGACGTCCTGCTCCTCGACGTCACGCCTCTGTCGCTCGGTGTCGAGACGCTCGGGGGCCTCATGACGAAGGTCATCGAGCGCAACACCACCATCCCAGCCCGTCGCTCGGAGGTCTTTACCACGGCCGAGGACGACCAGTCCGCCGTCGACATCGTGGTGCTGCAGGGCGAACGGGAACGCGCGGCGGACAACAGGGTTCTCGGCCGGCTCCGTCTCGAGGGCATTCGTCCGGCTCCCCGCGGCGTGCCCCAGATTGAGGTGACGTTCGAGATCGACGCCAACGGGATTCTCCATGTCTCGGCCCGCGACCAGGACACCGGGGCGGAACAGAGCATCACCATCAGTGGGACGGGCAACCTGGACAGCGCAGAGGTCGACCGCATGGTTGCCGACGCCGAGCGCAATCGTTCGGAAGACGCCGAGATACGACAGCACGTCGATGCGCGCAACGAGCTGGATTCGGCCGCCTATCAGGTCGAGCGGCGGATGTCGGAGCTGGAACTTCCGACGCACGTCAAGGCTCGGGCCGAGAACGAGGTCGAAGAGGCGCGGCAAGCTCTGAAAGACGATGCGCCCACGGAGCGCCTGCGCGCGCTTTCCAACGAGCTCCAGCAGCTGTACCACTCCCTCCAGGCGGAGACCGCCGGAGCGGCAGCCGGTGGGAACGGTTCTCAGCCCCCCGACGGCAATGGGACAGCGGCGTCGTCCGACGAGGACGATGTGATCGACGCAGATTTCACCGTGAGCTGAGCAGTGGCGGATCGAAGGTCCGGCCCCGCCCAAGACCACGCCTCGCACCGGTCCGACCACGCCCCGCTCTCCGAAGATGAGAGCGGGCGGACCGCAAGCGACGTCCTCTCGAGCCTGGAGCCCGACCAGGCCCGCGCGGACCCGCCGTCTGCCGACTCCGCCCCGGCGGCGCAGGATCAACTCGCCCGCGCCTTGGCCGACCTCGACAACCTGCGCAAGCGTTATCGACGCGAGCTCGAGCGCGAACGTGAGGCGGAGCGGATGCGTGGAGCGGCGGCCTGGCTGCCCGTGGTCGACGACCTCGAACGCGCGTTGTCGCATGCCGACGGGGAGGACAGCCCCGTCGTCGCTGGTCTGCGCGCCGTCCTCGACGAGGCAAACGATCTGCTTTCCCAGTTGGGCTTCCCGCGGTTCGAGGACATCGGTGAGCGGTTCGACGCGCGGCGCCACGAGGCCCTCAGTGCCATTGCGGACGATGGACCCCCGGGCATGGTCCTCGAGGCCCTTCGCCCGGGTTATGGCAACGAAGAGGTCGTCCTACGGCCGGCCGGGGTCGTCGTGTCCTTGGGCCGGAGCTGATGGCGGGGCGCCGTGACCTCTACGAGGTGCTCGGAATCGGTCGGGGTGCTAGCCAAGAGGAGATACAGCGGGCGTACCGCAAGCTGGCACGTAGCTATCACCCCGACGTCAACAAGGACCCCGGAGCGGAGGATCGGTTCAAGGACATCTCCGAGGCCTACGACGTCCTCTCGGACCCTGAAAACAGACGCCGCTACGACGCGTTCGGGCACGACTTCCGGCGCGTCCCCCCCGATGTGGATCCGGAGCAGTGGGCGCGGGCGACGACAGGTCCTCCGCGGGGACGGCGGCGGGCGCACGCCGGGGCAGGGCGCCAGCGGTCCGGTAGCGCCGGTGCCGGTGCCGGCGCCGGTGCTGGTGCTGGTGCCGGTGCCACCTGGACAAGTTTCGGCGGCGACACCGGCTTCGATGGCGAGTTCGACATGGATGATCTCCTCCGCGATTTCCTGGGTTCGTCTGGACGGGGGGGTCGGGGAGGACCGATCCCGGGAGCGGACCAGGAGGCCGAACTGTCGCTCAGCGTGGAGGAGGCGTTTACCGGCGGCCGGCACACCTTTACGATTCCTGGGGCCGCGGGCGACCGACAGATCAGTGTCGACATCCCGGCCGGTGTGGTCGACGGCCAGCGCATCCGGCTGGCCGGGCAGGGGGGGCGAGGCGATGACGGCGGCCCGCCGGGCGACCTCTACCTCGTGGTCCGGCTGGCCCCGCACGGGCGCTACCGCGTGCAGGGCCGCGACGTCCATGTCGAGCTCCCGGTCTCGCCCTGGGAGGCCGCACTGGGCACTTCGGTCTCCGTCGACACGCCGGGGGGGCCGCTGGACGTAAAGGTGCCACCGGGGAGCTCGTGTGGCCGAAAGCTGCGCCTGCGCCACCGGGGTCTGCCCAACCGCCGCGGCGATGCGGGCGACCTTCTGGCCGAGGTGAGGATCAAGGTGCCGAGGACGCCGAGTGACGAGGAGCGGCGCCTCTTCGAGGAACTGTCAAAGGCGTCGTCGTTCGATCCGAGGAGGCGACGATGACCACGTCCGCGCTCGCACGTGCACGCAGCCCCCTCTTCGACCTCGAGTCATTCTCGCGTCGCTGCCGGTTGCATCCAGAGCTCGTGCGACGGCTGGTGAGCCTCGGTCTCCTCGAACCCATCGAGGACGAACGCGGGACCCTGTGGTTCGGCACGGACCAAATCGCCGCCGTGGCGCGGCTCCAGAGGTTGCGTGCCGGCCTGTCGGTGAATTACGCGGCATTAGGTCTCGTGGCGCAACTCCTCGACCGGATCAACGAGCTCGAGCGCGCGTTGCGACAACGTCCCCCAACGCCTGGAGGCAGACTATGAACCCGGAGAAGTTGACCCAGAAATCACAGGAGGCGCTGCAGGCAGCCCAGTCGATAGCCCTGCGCTACGGCCACTCCGCGGTGGACGGTGAACACCTGCTTTTGGCGTTGTTGGAGCAGCCCGATGGGTTGGTGCCGCGCCTCCTCGCCGCGGTCGAGGCCGACACCGAAGGCCTCCGCCGCGACCTCGAAGCCGACCTCGAGCGGCTGCCGCGGGTGAGC
>DATAYX010000519.1:0-2144 GCA_036272355.1 Acidimicrobiales bacterium | reverse complement strand
GTCGGGTTGGCCCGTCAGGCCGAGATCCACCCCGGCATCAGTGCGGATCCGAGGTTCCTCGTGCCCGGGTTCCTCATCCTGGCCGCGCTGATCACGCTGGCGGCCGTCGTGCCGGCGCTGCGGGCCAGCCGCGGCGCCACGACCGCCCGGGACGACGAGCAGGCGGTGGCCCCGGCCAGTTGGCTGTCGGGCTGGCTGCACCGCGGCCTGTCGCCGGTGCCGGCGATCGGACTGCGCTTCGGGCTCGAGCCACGTCGAGGCTTCGCCGGGACGACGGCCAGCGGTCTGGTCAGCGCGATCGTGGCGGTCGCCACCGTGGCGGCGGCCCTGACTTTTGGCGCCAGCCTGCACGGCCTGGTCGCCCGGCCACAGGCCCAGGGCTGGAATTGGGACGCCCTCGTCGGGAACCCGAACGACCAGGGGGACCACGAGCAGGCGACCGCCGCCCAGCTCGCGAAGAATCCCGACGTCGACGGCTACGCCGGCTTCGCCATCATCGCCGGCGCGAGCCAGGGGACCGCCACCATCGACGGCCATCTCGTCCAGTTCCTCATGGCCCTCGATCCCCTCAAGGGCTCCGTGCATCCCACCCTCGTCGCGGGGCACGCACCCCAGGCGCCGGGCCAGATCGTGCTGGCCGCGAAGACCATGGAGGCACTGCACCGCCACGTCGGGCAGACCGTACGGCTCCCGACACCGGCCGGCGTCCTCACGATGCGCATCGTCGGGCAGATGGTCGCGCCCTCCATCGGTGACATCTTCACCAACGGCATGGGGGAGGGGGCGTGGGTCTACGGGCCGCAGGTCCACGAGGTGCTGGCCACCACCCCGCCGCCAGGCGACACCACAGGCCTCCCCCCCACCCTGTTCGACATGTTCCTCGTGCGCTACGCGCACGGGGTGAGCCCCGCGGCGGGGCTCGCGAGCCTGCAGCGCCAGTTCGGCCACGACGTCCTGCAGTACGTCCCGCCGGCGGACGTCATCAACCTGCAAAGCGTCGACCGGCTCCCGTACCTGCTGACCGGGCTCGTGGTGGTGTTGGGCATCGCCACCGTCGGGAACATGCTGGTCGTCTCGGTCCGCCGCCGGCGGCGCGACCTGGCCATCTTGAAGACCGTGGGGTTCGTGCGCCGGCAGGTGGCCGGGGTCGTCGCGTGGCAGGCGTCGTCGATCGGCGTCGTCGCGCTCGTCATCGGCATCCCGGTCGGGATTGCGGCGGGGAGGTGGGCCTGGAACACGGTCGCCGACGGGATCGGAACCTCGAGCGCCGCGATCGTCCCTGCGCTCGCGGTTGCGCTGCTGGTGCCCTGCGTGCTCGGCGTCGCCAATCTGATCGCGGCCTGGCCCGGGTGGTCGGCGGCACGCGTGCCGGCGGTAGCAGCCATGCGGGCCGAATGACGGCTTGACGCAGCCGTCGGCGAGCCTCGCGGCGCCGCGTCAGCCTGCGAGGCGGCCCAGGCTCAGCGGTTCTTCCAGCTCGGTGCGCGCTTCTCGGCGAACGCCTTCGGCCCCTCCTTGGCGTCCTCGCTGGCGAAGACCTCGCCGGAGAGCTCGGACTCGATCCGGTAGGCCTCCTTCATGTCCACGGCCAGGCCCCGCAGCACCGACTCCTTGGTCTTGCGCACGGCGAAGGGCCCGTTGGCCGTGATGCGGTGCGCGTACTCCAGCGCCCGCTCCATCAGGTCCGGCGGCCGGCACACCTCGTTGAGCACGCCCATCTCGAGCGCACGCTGCGCCGGGATCTGGTCGGCGCACAGCAGGAACTCCATGGCCGCCGGGTACGAGATCTGGCGCGGCAGCCGGACGGTCGTGCCGCCACCGGCGAACAACCCGCGCTTGGGCTCCATCACTGCGAAGGTCGCCGTGTCCGACGCGACCCGGATGTCGGTACCGCCGAGCATCTCCATGCCGCCGGCCACGCATGTCCCGTTCACCGCCGCGATGATCGGCTTGTAGAGCTTCACGCCGCGCAGCACGGCCTTCACGCCGTCGTCGAGGCGGTAGCCGCCGATCTCGGCGGTCTCGCCCGCCTTCATCTTGCTGTGCAGCTCGGTGATCTGGGGGATGTAGGTCTTCAGGTCGGCTCCGACGCAGAAGTCCTTGCCCACGCCGGTGACGATCGCCACGTAGGCGTTGTCGTCCTC
>DATAYX010000518.1:0-3582 GCA_036272355.1 Acidimicrobiales bacterium | reverse complement strand
CAGACGCCGGCGCTGCGCAAGAAGTTCAGCGGCAAGCCCGAGTTCGTCGAGACCTTCTTCCAGTACGTCGCCGAGGAGGTGCGCGAGCTGCTGGCCTCTCTGGGTCTGCGCTCCCTGGACGAGGCGATCGGACGCGTCGACCTGCTCGACACGGAGACGGCGATCAACCACTGGAAGGCCTCCGGACTCGACCTCTCCACGGTGCTGGCCCAGCCGGACGTGCCCGAGACGATGGGGCGGCGCCAGCTGCGGCTCCAGGACCACGGACTGGAGAAGGCGCTCGACCACCGGTTCATGGACGCCTGCGCGCCCGCGCTCGACGGCGGCGGCCCCGTCTCCATCGAGGTGCCGATCTCGAACGTGGACCGGACCGTGGGGACGTTGCTCGGCTCCGAGATCAGCCGTCGCTTCGGTGCGGCCGGCTTGGAGGACGACACGATCTCGCTGACCTTCTTCGGCTCCGCGGGCCAGAGCTTCGGTGCCTTCGTCCCGCACGGCGTCACGATGCGCCTCTACGGCGACGCCAACGACTACTTCGGCAAGGGGCTCTCGGGTGGCCGCCTCATCGTGCGGCCGCCACTCAAGTCGCCGTTCGTCGCCGAGGAGCAGATCATCGCAGGCAACGTCATCCTCTACGGCGCCACCGGCGGCGAGGTCTTCGTCCGGGGCCAGGTGGGGGAGCGCTTCTGCGTGCGCAACTCCGGGGCCACCGCGGTGGTCGAGGGGGTAGGCGACCACGGGTGCGAGTACATGACGGGCGGGCTGGTCGTGGTGCTGGGGCCGACGGGCCGCAACTTCGCAGCCGGCATGTCGGGCGGCATCGCCTACGTCTACGACCCGACGCGCACCTTCGGCCAACGGGTCAATCTCGGCGAGGTCGACGTCGAGCCGCTGGACGCGTCGGACAGCTTCCGCGTGCGCTCGCTCGTGGAGCGCCACGGCGTCGAGACCGAGTCGGCCGTGGCCGCCCGCCTGCTCGAGCACTGGGAGACCGACGTCCACGAATTCGTGAAGGTGATGCCGCGTGACTACCGGCGCATCCTCGAGGCGACCCGCCTCGCCGAGGCCGAGGGGCGCTCGGTGGACGAGGCCGTCATGGTGGCCGCGCATGGGTAAGACGACGGGCTTCATGGAGTTCGGGCGCGAGCTGCCGCGCCGCCGGCCGGTGCCCGTGCGCCTGCGCGACTGGAAGGAGGTCTACGAGCCGTTTCCCGAGGAGTCCACCAAGGCGCAGGGGGCGCGGTGCATGGACTGCGGCATCCCCTTCTGCCACGACGGCTGCCCACTCGGGAACCTGATCCCCGAGTGGAACGACCTCGTCTACCGCGACGACTGGCCCGAGGCGGCCGAACGGCTGCATGCGACGAACAACTTCCCCGAGTTCACCGGGCGGCTTTGCCCCGCACCCTGCGAGGCGTCGTGCGTGCTCGGGATTAACGAGGACCCGGTGACGATCGAACGGATCGAGTACGAGATCGTCGAGCGGGCGTGGGCCGAGGGATGGGTGAACCCGCAACAACCGACGGTGCGGACGGGCAAGACGGTCGCGGTCGTCGGGTCCGGCCCGGCCGGGCTGGCGGCGGCACAACAGCTCGTGCGCGCCGGGCACCTGGTGACGGTGTTCGAGCGGGCCGAGAAGGCGGGCGGGCTGCTGCGCTACGGGATCCCCGAATTCAAGATGGAGAAGGCGGTGCTGGACCGCCGCCTGGCCCAGCTGGAGGCCGAGGGCGTCACCTTCGTGTGCTCGACCTCGGTCGGTGGCGCCGCGGAAGGATCCGACGCGTCCGGCGGCCAGGTGGTCGAGCCGGGGGAGGAGCGTGGCCTGGGGACGGCGTGCGCGCCGGGCGTGAAGGTCCGGCCTGCCGCCGCGGTGCGGGCGGAGTTCGACGCGGTGGTGCTCGCAGGGGGTGCGACCCTGCCGCGCGACCTGCCGGTGCCCGGGCGCGAGCTCGACGGCGTCCATTACGCGCTCGAGTACCTCAAGCCGGCCAACCTGGTGCAGGAGGGCGCGTTGGCCTCGTCGCCGATCACGGCCGCAGGCAAACGCGTTGTCATCATCGGCGGCGGCGACACTGGTGCCGACTGCCTCGGCACGGCGCACCGCCAGGGGGCCGCCTCGGTGCACCAGTTCGAGATCATGCCGGAGCCGCCGAGTGACCGGCTGGCCGACAACCCCTGGCCCGTCTGGCCCCTCATCCTGCGCAGCTCGGCTGCGCACGAGGAGGGTGGCGAGCGCCTCTTCTCTGTGACGACGACCGAGTTCGTCGACGACGGCTCCGGCGCCGTGCGCGCCCTGCGGGGCCACACCGTCGAGATGCGCAGCGAGGACGGGCACCCGGTCTTCGAGGTGGTGCCCGGCACCGAATTCGAGCTGGAGTGCGAGCTCGTGCTGCTGGCGATGGGATTCCTCGGCACCGAGCGGCGCAACGCCGTCGACGAGCTCGGGGTCGAGGTCGGCCCGCGCGGCAGCGTGGCGGCCGACGCGGACTGGGCGACCAACGTCGACGGCGTGTTCGTCTGCGGGGACCAGACCCGGGGGCAGAGCCTGATCGTGTGGGCCATCGCGGAGGGACGCTCCTGCGCGGCGGCGGTCGACCGGTGGCTCATGGGCACGACGTCGCTGCCGGCGCCGATCGCGCCGGGCCAGTTGGCCTTGCGCTGAGCCGGCCGTGCCGTTCGCCCGCGCCAACGGCATCAGCCTCTACTACGAGCTGGGCGGAGCGGGGGAGCGCCTGCTCTTCATCTCGGGCACCGGGGCCGACCTGCGCCGTACGCCGCGCCTCACCGACGGGCCGAGCTTCGCGGCCTTCGAGCTCCTGCAGTACGACCAGCGCGGGCTGGGCCAGTCCGCGGTCCCCGCAGGGCCCTACACGATGGCCGACTACGCCGATGATGCCGCGGGGCTGCTCGACGCGGTCGGCTGGGACGCGTGCCTCGTGCTCGGCGTGTCCTTCGGCGGGATGGTGGCCCAGGAGTTCGCCATCCGGCACCCTGGCCGCGTCCGCCGCCTCGTGCTCGCGTGCACCTCGGCCGGAGGGGCCGGTGGCGCGTCCTACCCACTGCACGAGCTCGTCGGGCTCGGCGCGGACGAAGCGGTCGAGCAGCGGTTCCCGTTGCTCGACACGCGGTGGGACGCGGCGTGGCGGGAGGAGAACCCCGAGATGGTGGCGATGATTGCCCAGGGGTTCCAACTCGGCGGGGCGGATGGTGGATCGGCCGAGGGGCCGTTGCTGCAACTCGAGGCGCGTCGCCACCACGACACATCTGCCCGGCTCGGGCAGATCCGCTGTCCCACCCTGGTGTGCGGCGGGCACTACGACGGGATCGCGCCGCCGGCGAACAGCGAGTTCCTCGCCATGAGCATCCCCGGTGCCGGGCTCGCCTTCTTCGACGGCGGCCACATCTTCTTCATGCAGGACCCGGCGGCCATGCCGGCAATGCTCGATTTCCTGGGGTCGGCGTCGGACCCGCTGTGACGGCGGCAGCCGCGCCGTAGATTCATCGAATGGACCTGACTGCGACACCCGAGTGGAAGGCGCTGGCCGCGCACTACGAGGACGTCTCGCCCCGGCATCTGCGCGA
>DATAYX010000517.1:0-2060 GCA_036272355.1 Acidimicrobiales bacterium | reverse complement strand
ACGGGAATGCAAGACTCGGCGACGATGAACCCGGCTCTCCTCTCCGGCCTGCGGGTCCTGGACCTGAGCATCTGGCGTCCCGGCCCCTACGCGACCTCTCTGTTGGTCGCGCTCGGCGCGGACGTGTTGAAGGTCGAGCCTCCGGGCGGCGACCCGATGCGCCACTACGCCGCCCTCTTCGAGTCGATCAACGCAGGCAAGCGCAGCATCGAACTGGACCTGAAGGACGGCGATTGCAGAGAGCAGGCGACAGCGCTCGCCATGGAGGCCGACGTGCTCGTGGAGGGGTTCCGGCCCGGGGTGATGGCCCGGCTCGGGCTCGACGCCGACACCGTGCGCGGCGCGAACCCCGCGCTGGTGTACTGCTCCATCTCGGGGTACGGACAGGACGACCCGCGCGCGCAGCTCCCGGGCCACGACGTGAACTACCAGGCCTGGGCGGGGGCGCTCGCGCCCGAGGGCGGCACGGCCAGGGTCTCGGCGCTGCCGATCGCGGACCTGGCGGGCGGCATGGCTGCCGCTTTCGGCATCTGCGCCGCCGTGCTGGGGCGGCACGCCACGGGCGAAGGCACCTACCTCGACGTCTCGATGACGGACGTGCTGGCCACCTGGACGGGCAACGTCGGTGCCAACGACGGCGCCGGCGACGGCGCCCCGTCCGCGAGCGGCCCGGTCCCTGGCTACGGGATCTTCGACACGGCGGACGGTGCGCAGATTGCGCTCGGCGTCATCAGCGAGCAGCACTTCTGGTCGAATCTCTGCGCCGAGCTCGGCCTGGAGGACCTGGCCCCAATGACATTCGCGCAGCGCTCCACACGCGGCGCAGAGTCGCAGAAAGCGGTCGCCGCGGCCATCGCCGGCCGGAGCCGCGACGAATTGGTCGCCGCGCTCACGGCAGCCGCGGTGCCGGTGGCACCCGTCCTCGACCGCAGCGGCATGGTGGCGGCCGCGCCGTTCCCACCGTTCCCGATCCGGCTGGCGCTGCCCGAAGTGCCTGCGGTCGCACCCGCCCTCGACCAACACCGCGGCGAAGGGTTCCCGCCGCGGTGACGCTGATCGACGAGCTCCTCGCGGCGAACGAGGACGCGCCGCGCCCCGACACCAGGGGGGCGCCCCCAGCTCGCAAACTCGCCGTCGTGACGTGCATGGACGCGCGCATCGTCGTCGGCACCGTGCTCGGTCTCCGGCTCGGCGACGCGCACGTGATCCGCAACGCGGGAGGACGCGTGACGGACGACGTGCTCCGCAGCCTGGCCCTCTCGAGCGGCACGCTCGGCGTCGAAACCGTGGTCGTCATGCAACACACGAAGTGCGGGCTGGAGAACGTGACCGACGCCGAGCTGCGCGAACGCACGGGAGCGGATCTCGAGTTCCTTCCGATAGCCGACCATGCCGCGTCCCTGCGGGCGGACATCGAGCGCCTCACCGATGCGCCCTACCTGTCGCAGCTGCGGACGATCGCCGGGTTGCTCTACGACGTCGAGAGTGGACGGGTGGACCGGGTGATCCAGTGGGAGCGCCCCGGCTGAGGCCAACGACGCGATCGGGACGACGTCTTGGGTGGACTGAGCAAGCTCCTGCGTCGCTCCGGTCTCAGCCCTCGGATGTGATCCGGTCGAAGATCGGCAGGGCGAACCAGAAAAAGACGAAGCTCGCCATGACCACACCCACGAGCGCCGAGAACACCCAGCTGGCGCCGACAAACGTGAAGATGACGGCGATAACGCAGCACAACGAGATCGCCTCCATGGCCAGGCCCAACAGCGCCTCGACGTTGGCCAGCCGAAGCAGCTTGTCCTTCTGATGCCGCCGGAACACCCACCGGTGATAGGCCACGGGGCTGATCAGCAGCACGGTCGCCGCCGCCGCCGTGAGCACGCTCACGCTGTACAGATCCCGCTGGGCTCCGTCGAGCTTGGTGAAACGCACCGTGAACGGCAGGGCGAGCAAGAAGCCGAACAGCATCTGGACACCGAGACCGGCGACCCGTAGCTCCTGGAGCAGGTCGGCCAGGTTCCGGTTGATGCGCTGAGCGTGATCCTCTCCCTCTGGTCCCTCTG
>DATAYX010000516.1:0-2949 GCA_036272355.1 Acidimicrobiales bacterium | reverse complement strand
CGGGTGCTCGGCCGCGTACCGCACGGTACGTGCGCCCACCTCGGGCTGGTAGATCGGCGCCACGGGCTGAGGCTTGCGGCCCAGATAGGAGCGGACCCAATCGAACTGCGGCGTGTTCAGCGCCGGCATGTGGACCATCGTGACCTGGACCCCGCTTCCCTGGTGGCGCAATTCGGTACGCAGGGAGGTGGTGAACCCGACGATGGCGTGTTTCGCGCCGCAATAGGCCGATTGCAGCGGAATCGCCCTGTACGCCAAGGCGCTCCCGACCTGGACGATGACCCCCCGGTCGCGCTCGAGCATGGAGTCGAGCGCCGCCTTGGTGCCGTGGACGAAGCCCAGGTAGGTCACCGCCGTGGCGCGGGTGAATTCCGGCACCGAGAGCGAGGTGAAGGGCCCGAAGACCGAGGCCATCGCGTTATTGACCCAGACGTCGACCGGGCCGAGCTCTCGCGCGACGCGGGCGGCTGCGTCGCCGACAGCATGCCAGTCCGCCACGTCGGTCGGCACTGCCAGCGCGGTCCCGCCCGCCTGTTCCACCTCGTCGGCCGCTTCCTTCAGCCGTCCCGGATCGCGGGCCAGGAGGGCCACCCGGTCTCCTTGTTTGGCGAATTCCAGCGCGATGGCGCGACCGAGACCGGCTGACGCCCCGGTGACGACGACGGTGCGGTCGCTCCGGGTCGTGGACTCAGGCTCCGACGAGGGCACCGGTGGAGACGATCGTTAGGACCTGGTCGAGTCCCGTCGTCGCGAGTAGTTGCTTGAGAAAGAGGTTCGGGTTGAGGAACCGCAGCTCGATCCCGGCATCCCGGCACTGGAAGTGGGCCGTGACGAACACCGAGAACCCCACGGAGTCCGCATACGAGAGCTGCGAGAGGTCGAGGTCGAGGTATGTGGGCTGCCCTTGCACGACTCCGGCGAGCTGTTCGATCAAGTCGGGTGACGTCGAGAGGTCGAGTTCCCCGATGAGCGACAGGCGGACGCGGTCGGCGAAGGTCGCCGTTTCGAAGCGCAGGAGTTTGAGTTCCATGAAAGCGTCTCTTTCCGCGGTTCCCCAACCGCATCGGTGCGGACCAGTGGGGACTCCATTCCCGCCCGGGGCACCACGAAAACCCCCGGGTCACGTGCCGGGTCCGAAATTTCCTTTCCGCCGAGGCCACCCCGTTTGCGAGACCTGAAGCTGGGAAGCGTTGTCGGCAGGAGGTGGTATCCGTGCCTGAATACGGTGCATTCCTCTCGAGCGAGGAGCATGGCCCCCGAGCGTTGCTGGACCAGGCGAAGATGGCGGAGGCCGCGCAGATGCGCGGCGTGTTCATCTCCGACCACTTTCATCCGTGGCTCGACGTGCAGGGGGAAAGTCCGTTCGTCTGGTCCGTGATCGGTGGCATCGCCGCGAGCACCTCCTTGGAGGTCATGACGGGTGTGACGTGCCCCACGGTCCGGATCCACCCGGTTGTCATGGCCCAGGCGGCGGCGACCTCGCAGAGCCTCCTCGAGGGGCGCTTCGTGTTCGGCGTTGGCTCGGGTGAAGCCCTCAACGAGCACATCCTCGGCCACCGCTGGCCACCGGTGGCGACCCGGCTGGAGATGCTCGAAGAGGCCGTCGATGTCATCCGCAAGCTCTGGCAGGGCGGCCTCGTGACCCACCACGGCCGCTACTACACCGTCGAGAACGCGCGCCTCTATACGCTGCCGGACACACCGCCACCCATCGCCGTGTCCGCCTTCGGTCCGGAGGCGACGGAGCTCGCCGCCAGGATCGGCGACGGTTTCGTGACGGTGGAGCCCGACGGCGATCTCCTGCAGCAGTACCGACGGCAGGGCGGAAGCGGCGACTCTGTGGCCGCCCTGAAAGTCTGTTGGGACCGCGACGAGGGTCATGCCCGGAAGCTGGCCCACCAACTCTGGCCTACCGAGGGCGTGGAAGGTCAGCTCAGCCAGGAGCTCCCGCTGCCCTCGCACTTCGAAGCTGCCGCGGCACACGTGACCGAGGACATGGTTGCCGAGATCGTCCCGTGCGGACCGGACCCCGAACGCCATGTAAAGGCGATCGAGAAATACGCCGAGGCCGGCTTCGACAAGGTCTACATCAACCAGATCGGCCCCGAACAAGAGGGCTTCTTCGACTTCTACGCGAAGGAGCTCCGCCCGCGCTTGGCTGCGTGACCCAGCGTGGAGCGACGCACTTCGCGTCGGAGATTTCGCGCTGTGCGCTGATATCAGGCCTCTGTTGGCGCGGTGGATCGCAAGGCGTCACGATTCCGCGCTGTCGACGTTTTGTCGACGCCACGTCGGGAATGAGACCGGTTGACACGGTGTGGACATTCCGTGGACGAAACTCAATGCACTCGCACCACACTTCCGGTGGGAGCGGCTCGACACCCCGCCCCACGTCCTCGATGGACTGGGGCGGTCCGCCCCCGGAAGTGGCGAGCGGCGGAGTTGGGTTGGCGTGGCTGGCCTGCTCGGGCAGTGTCGGGACATCGAGTTGTCCCGGGTGCTCGGCTCGCCGAAGCGCCGGCTCTTCGCTCCGGGAGTCCGATCGACGGTCGTCGGCAGCCCCGCCGCGCCATCGGGCTCTGCCGGCCAGTGCCGTCGGCACCGTGTCGTTCGCGACCGATGGAAAGGAGAGCCATGACCGAGACCCATACCGCCGACATCGTCGACCTGTTGTCCCAGGACCATGACGAAGCCAAGCAACTCCTTACGGAGATCACCAGTGCGGCCCCGGAAGCCCGGAACGACCTTTTCTGGGAGCTCGTACCCGCTCTCGTGCGGCACGAGGTGGCCGAGGAGGTCGTCGTCTATCCGACGATCCGCTCAGACGCTCCCGACGGCGACGCCGAGGTGGAGCCTCGCCTGAAGGAGCAGCAGCAGGCAGAGAAGATGCTGTCCTCCATGGAGAAGCTCGACCCCGCCAGCGAGGAGTTCGCCGAGAAGCTCAGCAAG
>DATAYX010000515.1:0-13083 GCA_036272355.1 Acidimicrobiales bacterium | reverse complement strand
GCTCGCAACCCGCTCCCGCCCTCACCAACCGCGCGGACGGCGGGGACCAGCGTGGCAGCCGCCGCCGGGGGGATTAGCGAGTCTCCTTCTGGAGGGTGTGGTGACGATCCCAGCGGCAGTACTTCTTCATCTCGATCCGCTCGCGGTCGTTCTGCTTGTTCTTCATGGTGATGTAGTTACGCCGCTTGCAGACATCGCAAGCCAGCGTGACCTTCACCCTCTTCTCGTTCTTGGCCACGGCCTTGGTCTCTCCTGATCTGTGCTTCTGGTAGCGGCGGTCGGACTTGAACCGACGACAACTCGATTATGAGCCGAGTGCTCTGACCAACTGAGCTACGCCGCCGAGCCCCCTGTCGGAATCGAACCGACGACACCAGCCTTACCATGGCTGTGCTCTGCCGACTGAGCTAAGGGGGCGCCGCGGGCTTCGTTCCGCGAGTCGACAACGATAGCCGGGAGCCGGCAGGAGCTGCCTCCGCTCCCCCAGTTTTCGCACGTCAACAGTACCATCGGCGGATGCGGATCCGACTGGCGGAATTGGCCGACGCCGAGGCGATCCGGACGATCTACAACATCGAGGTCACCGACAGCACCAACACCTTCGACATGGTGCCCCGCACCCGGGCCGAGCAGGAGGCCTGGATCCTGGGCCACAGCGGTGTCCACCCGGCCATCGTGGCGATCGAGCCGCCGGACGCGGGGGTCGACGGGCTCGCCGGCGCCAACGGCGAGGTCGTCCTGGGCTTCGGGTCGCTGTCGCCCTTCCGCGAACGCTCGGGCTATTCGGGCACTGTGGAGAACTCCGTCTACGTCGACCGGGCCCAGCGCGGCCGGGGCGTGGGGCGCGCCCTGTTGGCCCATCTGCTGGTCCTGGCCTCGGACCACGGGTTCCACTCGGTCATCGCCCGCATCGCCGGGCACAACGAGACGTCCATCGGGCTGCACACGGCCGCGGGCTTCGAGCTGGTCGGCGTCGAGCGGGAGGTGGGGCGCAAGCACCGCCAGTGGCTCGACGTGGTCGAGCTCCAGCGGCTGCTCTAGGAGGATTCGAGGACCGGGGTGGCCGGCTGCCCGGCGTGCGCCGGCGCGGGGCGGCCGCGCAGCCTGGCGCGGTCGAGGCGCCATGAGGTCGTCCAGTCCCCGAGCGGGGCGATGGCAACGGCCCACAGCACCAGGACGGCGAGCATCATGCTCAGCGGATCCGTGTGGACGAGCTGGTTGAGCAGGTCGGCCCCACCGGTCAGGCCGATGAACGGCGCCACCGTCGAGATGCCGAGGACGACCCAGAGCTTGCGCCCGGTGGCGATCGGGGCGAGCAGGATGATCCCCCAGGTGAGATACCAGGGCTGCACGACCGGGCCGAGGACCACGAAGGCGAGCATGGTGAGGCCGAGGGCCGAGAGCAGGCCCATCCGCTGGCGGTGGCGCAGGCAGTAGAGCGCGATCACCGCGGCCGCGAGCAGGCCGATGGCACGGGTCAGGGTGAGCATGCCGGCGAGGCTGACGCCGATGCCCATCACGTGAGCGGTGCCCGAGATGGCGAGGCCGACGGCGGTAGCGGGCGCCATCCACGAGCGCACCGTGCCGGGGGTGCCGAGGTTGGCGAGCCAGCCCCAGCCCAGGCCCGAGACGAGCGACAGCGTCCCCATGACGGCGACGGCGACGAGCCCGGCGCGCACCAGCATGCGGGCGCGGTCGCGCCACTCGGCGCCGGGGCCGGCCCAGTCCCAGGCGATGTAGACGATGCCGATGGCGGCCGGCACCTTGATGGCCGCGGCGAGCGCACACAGCACCACGCCCCATACGGGATGACGCGCGCGCGCGGCCGTCACGCCGGCGAGGAGCAGTCCCACCATGAGTGCGTCGTTGTGGGCACCGCCCACGAGTGCGAGCAGTGTGAGGGGGTTGAGCACCGCGAGCACGAACGCAGGTCCCGGGTCCCTGCCGAAGGAACGGGCGAGCTTGGGGATGCAATAGGCCATCAGCGCCACGCCGGCCACCGACTGCACCCGCAGCAGCAGGACCGTGAACAGCACATGGTGGAAGCTGATCGCGGCCGACCAGCCGGCCAGCATCAAGAAGAGCGGACCGTACGGCGCGGCGGTGTTGAACCAGCGCGGGTCGACCCCGTTGACGAACGGCCCCGAGCCGAGGGTGCCGGGCCCGTAGTGGTACGGGTTGATGCCGTGGCTCATCATCTCGCCCTGGGCCGCGTAGGAGAAGACGTCGCGGCTGAAGAGCGGCGCCACCGCCATCAGCGGCACAAGCCACAAGGCGAGCATGTAGACGAGCGACTTGATGGGCACGTTCGGTCGGGCCCGCAGCGTCTGGTAGAGGCCGAACCACACGCGGACGAAGAGGACCATGCCGCCGTACACGGCGACGACGCCGGGCAGCATCCAGGCCGTGGTGGGCCAGCTGGCCTCCCCGAAGAACCAGGAGCCGCCCAACCAGCCTTCGAGCTTGAACGGCGAACTCGGCAGCGACGCGCCGACGCAGATGGAGAGCACCGCGAGGAAGCCGAGCAATGCGGGCCTGCGCAGGAACGTCCAGTCGTCGGAGTCGCCGCGGTCGGCCTCGACGCGCTGCGTGAGGGTCAGGCGCGGCGCAAGGCGGATCTGCCAGGCTTCCGCGCGCAGCGACAAGCGATTGAGCCGCGTGCTCATTTGGTCCCGGACCGGATGGGGGGTGGCCTCGGCGATGTCGTCCACTTGGATGTCAGTCTCGCTTGTCGTCTCCGGGCGACGGTCCCGGGGTCGGAGGGGTGGGCTCACGCTTAATCGAGCGCGTTGCCGCAATCGATCTGAAACAGCATTGTAACGCCGCGCCGCCCGGCGGCCCAGCCGCCTGGCCTGGGATGTTACGGAGCACATCCTACCGGCGCCCGGGGAGCCCCGCCGCCCGTGGCGCCCGCCCCCGGCCGGTGCGCCCGAGGACGGTGGTGACGACGATGCAGCCACTCGGACCCTGCGTGGGCCGGGAAGGATTCGAACCTCCGTAGGTGTTAACCGGCAGGTTTACAGCCTGCTTCCTTTGGCCACTCGGACACCGACCCGCAGGCGAGCGAGATTACTCGGGCCCGGGCCCCCGGAACGCCGGAGGGACGCCGGTACGCTGGCCGCATGCCCACTTTTGACATCGTCTCCGAAGTCGACATGCAAGAGGTCCGCAACGCGGTGGACCAGGCCAACCGGGAAGCGGCAACCCGGTTCGACTTCAAGAACACGGACTCGGTGATCGAGCTGGGCGAGAAGGAGCTCGTGCTGCGCTCCTCCACCGACGACCGTCTGCGGGCGCTGCACCAGGTGCTGGACGAGAAGCTCGTCAAGCGCCAGGTCTCGTTGAAGGCCTTCGACGCCGGCAAGATCGAGGAGGCCCAGAAGGGCACCGCGCGCCAGCATGTGGCCATCCGGGCCGGCATCACGTCGGACCACGCCAAGAAGCTCAACAAGTTCATCAAGGACCTCGGCCTCAAGGGCGTGTCCTCGCAGACCCAGGGCGAGCAGCTGCGGGTCTCGGGCAAGAAGCGCGACGACCTGCAAGAGGTGATCGCGAAGTGCAAGGCCGAGGACTTCGGGATCCCGCTGCAGTTCAGCAACTTCAGGGACTGAGCTTCAGGGACTGAACGACTCCGGGCGTCAGCCCGGGACGACGGGCGGCCTCAGTCCGGGTCCGAGGACCCCGACTCCACCTTCTCCGCGTGGTGTTCTTCGTACTCGACGGGGTCGATGTGGAAGAGCTTGTTGTAGATGAGGAACTTGACGATCCACAGGATGGCGAAGGACATCAGGTTCGCCGCGTTCACCAGGATCGTCGTCGTGGCGTGCCCGTAGTTGTGGTTCCGGGCGAAGTTCCCGGCCAGCCAGACGGCGAGGCTGGAGAATCCCAGCCCGATGAAGGAGAGCACCCAGAACGGCACGACCTCACGCCAGAGATGTGAGCGCCCGCCCTTGCCCCACACCCACTTGCGGTTGAGGTAGTACGACGGCACGGTGGCCACGGCGTTCGCCAGGATGTTCGCCGGCACCTCCGACATCACGCGCCACACGCCGAAGGTCATGAACAAGGTGACCTGCGACACGATCGTCGAGATCACCGAGACGCCGGCGTACTTGAACAGTTTCAGGCTCGAGGGATGGGCGATGATCTGGCGGATCCGGGCCATCATCGGCTGATCGGACGACCAGATGTGCTTGAGCGGCGGGTGCTCGGGGGACTGCGTCCGGGTCGCCGTGGGGCCGTCAGACGATTCCCGAGGCGAATGCGGCACCCCTCAACCCTACCCCGTGGGCCAATTCCGACTCTGGCAGCCGGTTAAACCCCTGCTGTGGAAACCCGGTTGGATCGCGCCACCTCGCCGAACCAATGGGCGCTCGGCTTGGGCCTGCGCTCGAAGATGCCTGGTGCGACCCCCACCAGACCGAACTTCGGCCCGTACCCGAGGTGCCACTCGAAGTTGTCGAGCAGGCTCCATACGAAGTAGCCGCGCAGGTCGATGCCCTCGTCGAGGCAGCGGTGCGCGCTCTCGAGTGCCTCCGCCAAGAACGCGATGCGCTCGGTGTCGTCGTCGGTGGCGATGCCGTTCTCCGTCACGACGACGGGCCGCCCGCTGAGGGCGGCGGCGCGGCGCACGGTGTGCTCGACCGCCCGGGGCCAGCGCTCGTCGCCCATCTGGGTGACCGGGACGCTCGGGTCGTTCGCGGCCAGGCCCTCGGGGCCGAAGTGCATCCGCGTGTAGCACTGCACCCCGACGAAGTCGTCGCCCGCGGTCGCTCGCAGGAAGACGTTCTCGAGCATCTCCTCGGCGGCATCGCGCAAGGCCTCGCCGCCCGGCTCGGCCGTGATCTCGGCCATCGAGACCGTGAGGCCGACCGGGAAGTCGCCGGGGCCGGCCCGCAGCACGTCCACGGCGCGACGGTGCGCCCGCACCATCGTCTCGTTCACCGCGCCGTAGCGGGTGAAGTCCTCTTTCACCCCGGGCGGGTACTCCCCCTGGAAGTAGCCCATGACCGACACGACGTTCGGCTCGTTGATCGTGCACGCCCAGCCGACGAGGTCGCCCAGGTACGCGACGGAGCGGCTGACGTAGCGCTCGAAGCGGTCGACCGCGTCGGGGGACTCCCAGCCGCCGCGTGCGGCGAGCCACTGTGGCGTCGTGAAATGGTGGAACGTGACGACCGGGAGGATCCCGTGGCCGTGACACGCGGCGCACATCCGCCGGTAGTGCTCGAGCGCCGCCGTGGAGAACTCGCCCTCGGCCGGCTCGATCCGGCTCCACTCGAGCGAGAAGCGGTACGCGCCGAGGCCCATGTCGGCCACCAGTTGCACGTCCTCGCGCCAGCGGTGGAACGAGTCGCAGGCGTCGCCACTCGGCTCGAGCGTGCCCGAGCCGGGGTCGTGCTCCCACGCCCACCAGTCGTTGTTGACGTTGCCGCCCTCGATCTGATGGGCCGCGGTCGCCACGCCCCAGGTGAAGCCGGCCGGGAACACCAGCTCGCGTCCGCCCTCGGGTGTCACGACGCCGCAGGGTAGTGGGGCGCGGCCGCGCGCGCCCGACGGCGGCGGCGTTGCCCGCCTGCGAACATGGGCCCATGAGCGCGTCCCTGGAGTTCCTCGTCCGGCTGCTCGACCTCGAACCGATCGAGGAGAACATCTTCCGCGGCATCCAACCGAACGAGGAGCGCCAGCGCGTCTTCGGCGGGCAGGTGGCCGGGCAGGCGCTCATGGCCGCCGGGCGCACCGTCGAACACGGACGCGTGCACTCGCTCCATGCGTACTTCCTGCGTCCCGGCGACCCGACCATCCCCATCCTCTACGAGGTCGACCGGATCCGCGACGGCCGGTCGTTCACCACCCGCCGCGTCGTGGCCGTCCAGCACGGTCGCGCCATCTTCAACATGTCGGCCTCCTTCCACGACCTGGAGGAGAACGCGCTCGAGCACCAGATCCCCATGCCCGAGGTACCGGCGCCCGAGACGCTGGCGCCGCTGTTCGAACGCCTCGAGCCGTGGCGGGACGAGCTCGTCGACTGGTTCGACCGGCCCCACCCGATCGACCAGCGCCACATCGGCGAGCTGCCCTGGCACAGCAAGGGCGCCGGCGAGCCCTACCAGCGCCTGTGGATCCGCGCCGACGGCGACCTGCCCGACGACCCCCTGCTCCATGCGTGCGTGGCGACGTACGCCTCGGACATGAACCTCTTCGACGTGATTCTCGCCCCGCACGAGGTCAACTGGGACGACCCCGAGTTCATGGGCGCGAGCCTCGACCACTGCATGTGGTTCCACCGGCCGTTCCGCGCCGACCAATGGCTGCTCTACGACACTGACTCCCCCGTCGCCGCCTACGGACGCGGCCTGGCGCGCGGCTTTCTCTTCGAGAAGTCGGGCGAGTTGTGCGTCACCGTGGCCCAGGAGGGCCTGGCGCGCCTCCGGCCCCGCGCGGACGCCATCCGGGGGTAGCGGGGACGCCGACGCTCAGCGCGCGTTGATGGGCGTGTAGTCGCGCTCTTCGGGGCCGATGTAGAGCTGGCGCGGCCGGGCGATCTTCGAGTCCTGGTCGAGCATCTCCTGCCAGTGCGCCAGCCAGCCCGCCGTGCGCGGGATGGCGAAGAGCACCGGGAACATCTCGAGTGGGAAGCCCATGGCCTGATAGATGAGGCCGGAGTAGAAGTCGACGTTGGGGTAGAGGCGCCGCGAGGTGAAGTACTCGTCGTTGAGCGCGATCTCCTCGAGCTTCAGCGCGATGTCGAGCAGCGGGTTCTTCCCGGTCACCTCGAAGACCTCGTCCGCCGTGCGCTTGATGATCTTCGCCCGCGGGTCGTAGCTCTTGTACACGCGGTGGCCGAAGCCCTGGAGGCGCTGGCCCCCCTGGCCCGACTTCACCATCGCGATGAAGTCCTCGACGTTGTCGACGCTGCCGATCTCGGTGAGCATCCGGATGACCGCCTCGTTCGCCCCGCCGTGGCGCGGCCCGTAGAGGGCGGCCGCGGCGGCGGCCGTCGCCGAGTAGGGGTCCGAGTGCGAGGAGCCGACGACCCGCATGGCGGTGGTCGAGCAGTTCTGCTCGTGGTCCGCATGCAGGATGAACAGGACGTCGAGAGCCCGGGACAGCACGGGGTCGGCCTCGAACCTGGGCTCGGCGACCTTCCAGAGCATGGACAGGAAGTTGGGGGCGAAGTCGAGGGAATTGTCGGGGTAGACGAACGGCATCCCGACGCTGAAGCGGTGGGCCGCCGCCGCCAGGGTGGGCATCTTCGCGATCAGCCGGATGACCTGCTTGCTGCGCGACTCGTGGTCGAAGATGTCCTTGGCGTCGAGGTAGAAGGTCGACAGCGCCGCGACCGCGGAGACGAGCATGCCCATCGGATGGGCGTCGTAGTGGAAGCCCTCCAGGAAGCGCTTGCGGACGTTCTCGTGGATGAAGGTGTGGTACGTGACCTCGTGGCGCCACGAGTCGAACTGCTCCTCGTTGGGCAGCTCGCCCTTGAGCAGCAGATAGGCCACTTCGAGGTACGTCGACTTCTCCGCCAGCTGCTCGATCGGGTAGCCGCGATAGCGCAGGATCCCTGCGTCGCCGTCGAGGTAGGTGATGGCGCTCTCGCACGCCGCGGTCGACATGAAGCCGGGATCGAAGAACCACACCCCAGGCAGCAGCTTCGCCCACTCCACGGCCGAGACGCCGCCGTTGACCAGCGGGATCTCCATGGACTCGCCCGAGCGATTGTCCGTGATCGTGATGCTCTCGGCCACGAGCTGGCCCTCCAATTCCTGGTTTCGGTGCGAATCCGATCCTATGACCGAGGTGCGCAGTCGGTCGACACGACACCCTTCGGGCCCAGGCACGTCGCCTGCGAGATCGTCAGTGTGTACTGGACCGCCGTGCCGGCCAGCTGGGTCTGCGCCGCCGGCACGCCCACGCTCACGGTCAAGACGTACGTCGCGCCCGGTTCGACCGCGAAATTGGCGGTGGGCAGGGCCTGCGAGGCGCCCGGAGCCAGCGCCACCGCGTGGGTCCGGCTGCTCGTCGCGCCCGACGACTGCTGGGCCAGCGTGTAGTGGACGGTGGCGCGCGGCTCGGCGACCGAACCGTCGTTTGCGAGCACGACATCCACCGAGATCTGCTTGGTGGGCGTGAGCACCGAGACGTTGGCCGAGCCACCCTGCGGCGTCGGCAGCGCCGGCGGATTGATCTGCACCGTCCGCAGCGCGAGGTAGTGCACGGACACCAGTGACGGCGACGAACCCATGAGGTCGATCTGACTGGCGACGGCACCGGCCGCCCACAGTTGCGGGTCTCGGACCCACGTCGATGCGGGCAACCGGCCGTTCCCCGCCGCCGTGCGCAGCACGTGACGCACCGAGCGGTACAACGAGTCGGAGTGCGTGAGCAGCGCGCCGGCGGCGGCGATGCGGTTCGTGGCCTCCGTCGCCGTCATGAGCGTGGCGTCGGCGCCGGCGCGCGCGGCCACGGTGGTGGCCGAACCGTCGACCGGGAGTGGTTGCATGCCGAGGTAGCCGTCGATGGCGGCACGGAGATCGCGCATGGACTGCGCCCGGTCGGCGAAGACGGTGGCGAAGTCGGCGGCCACGGATCCCATCGGGGTTGCCCCTGCCGCCGCGGCGGCGCCGGAGGCTTCGTCAGCCGTCTGCTGGACCAGATTGTCGAGGGCGATCTGGAGCCCCGGCCGGTTCTGCGTCTGGAGCGTGTTCATCAGCGCCGTCGCGGAGGACGCAGTGGCGTTGGACTGCTTCGCCACGACGGCGCCCTGCGCGGCAAGCGCCCGGTTGGAGGTGGCGTCGTATCCCGCCGACTGCCGGGACACTTCGGCCAGTCCCCCGATGAGGAGCGCAGCGAGGACCGCCACCGCCCCCAGCACCAGGATCGGACGGGCCGGGGATCGACGGCGCGCGCGGCGGCGTGGCCTGCGTGGCGACATCGCCGCAGGAAACTACTGCGAGAAGGGTGTGGCTACAGCGCGAGGAAGGAGGAATTGCCCGTTTCGCCCGCCGTGGTCAGGGTGCTCGCGCTCGAGCGCCACTGCACGGTCGGGGCGATGGCACGCACGTCCACCCGGTCCCGGTGCTCCTCGACGAGCTCGAGGATGCTGCTGATCACCTCGTCGGTGAGGAGGTGCGGCTGCAACCCGAGGTCCAACAGTTTGGTGTTCGCCGCGTGGAAGTAGTGCTCCTCGTTCTCGACCCGCGGGTTGGCGAGACCCTCGGCGATGTCCACCCGCGTCGGGCAGACGCGCTTGACCATCTGCGCCATGTCCCGGACGGAGAAGGACTCGGTGAACTGGTTGAAGACCCTGAACTCGCCGCGGTCCGCCGGCGTTTCGAGGGCGAGGGTCACGCAGGCGAGCGTGTCGCGGATGTTCAACATGCCGCGCGTCTGGCCGCCCGCGCCGTAGACGGTCAGCGGGTGACCCGTCACGGCCTGCACGCAGAAGCGGTTCAGCACCGTGCCGAAGACGCCGTCGTAGTCGAAGCGCGTCGCCAGCATCGGGTCGAGGTCGGTCTCCGCCGTCGACTGCCCGTACACGATGCCCTGGTTGAGGTCGGTGGCGCGCAGCCCCCAGATTCGGCACCCGAACATGATGTTGTGGCTGTCGTGCACCTTGGAGAGGTGGTAGAAGGACCCGGGCTGCTTGGGGTAAGGCAGCACGTCGGTGCGACCCTTGTGGGTGATCTCGATGAAGCCCTCTTCGATGTCGATGTTGGGGTAGCCGTACTCGCCCATCGTCCCGAGCTTCACGAGATGGATGTCGGGGTTGATCTCCTGGATCGCGTACATCACGTTCAGGTTGCCCACGACGTTGTTCACCTGCGTGTAGACGGCGTGCTCGCGGTCGATCATGGAGTAGGGCGCCGAGCGCTGCTCGCCGAAGTGCACGATGGCGTCGGGCTCGGTCTCGGCGATGACGCCGTAGGTGAACGCGGCGTCGGTGAGGTTGCCGATACGGACGTTGACCGCGTGCCCGGAGATCTGCTCCCAGCGCGTCACGCGGTCCTCGAGGGAGGCGATCGGCACCAGGCTGTCGACGCCCATCTCGCGGTCGTACTCACGGCGCACGAGGTTGTCGACGACGGTCACGTCATGGCCGCGGGCCGACAGGTGCAGGGCCGTGGGCCACCCCAGGTAGCCGTCTCCGCCTAGAACCAGAATCCTCATCCTCAACCCTTTGTTTTCACTCAGGCTCCGCTTTTGTTACGGAGTCATGTCAGGCCATCATGCGGCAGGACCCTGAATCCAGGCTGTGTTTCGGCTGTTATTGCCGTGAGACCAGGGCTTTTGCTTGCCGCGAAGCATAAAAGATGCGGTGATCTGCTTTAGGGACCCTCGCCGCCCCACAACGCGGCCCGCAACCCGGAGGCCCGGGAGATCGGGCGTGCGACCGCGGCCCGGATGGGCTCCTCGGCGCCGACCAGGATCAGACGCTCCTGTGCCCGCGTCACCGCGGTGTAGAGCAGCTCCCGGGTCAAGAGGCGTGAGCCGGACCCCGGCAGCAACAAGGCCACGGTGTGGAACTGCGAGCCCTGGCTCTTGTGCACCGTCATGGCGTAGACGGTGTCGACGGCGGCCAGGCGCGTCGGGCTGACCTCGGCGACCCCGCCGGCGCGCTCGAACGCGGCCACGAGGCGGCCGTCCCCCGCCTCGACGACGACGCCCGTGTCGCCGTTGTAGAGGCGCAGCCCGTAGTCGTTCTCCGTCACGATCAGCGGACGGCCGACGTACCACTCGCCGCCCGTGAGGAAGCCCTCGACCTCTGCGCGCAACCAGTCCTCGACATGCTGCATCCAGGTGGCCACCCCGTCGGGCCCCTGCCGGTGCGCGCAGAGGAGGCGGAAGTGGCCGAGCGCCGCGATCGCCGAGGACGCGTCGCCGGCCCGGGCGGCCTCGATGACGGTGCGTCCGCTCTCCACCGCCGCCGCGCGGACCGCGGGCAGCGCGGAGGGAACCGCCGGTGATTGCTCGTCCGTCACGATCCATTCGACATTGGACCCGCCGTCTTGGAGGACGCGGAGCGCGCCATCCGCGTCGCCCTGCTGGATCGCCTCGGCCAGCGCCGCGATCGCGCCGCCGTAGCGGTGGACCCTGTGCAGCACCACGATGCCGTCGCCGATGGCGGCCGCCGCACCCTCTCCCGGCGGCACACGCTGGCCGGTCACCGCCGCGAGCTCGGCCCGTGCCGCCTCGTCCATGCACAGACCCTTCGACGCGGGGCCGACGATGTCGCCGAGCACGGCGCCCGCCTCCACCGAGGCGAGCTGCTCGGGGTCCCCGACGAGGATGAGCCGCGCCTCGGGGCGTACCGCCTCGAGCAGCCTCGCCATCAGCGAGAGCGAGACCATGGAGGTCTCGTCCACCACCACGACGTCGAACGGCAGCCGGTTCAGCCGGTTGTGGCGGAACCGCGTGCGGTTGCCGGGGTTGAAGCCGAGCAGGCGGTGCAGCGTGACGCCGGCGAGTGCGCGCAAGCGGTCCTTCACCGCCTCGCCGACCGCCATGTCATCGGCGCCGTCGCGCACTGCTTCTTCGAGCCGCGCCGCCGCCTTGCCCGTCGGCGCCGCCAACGCGACGAGCGGTGCACGCGTCCCGGCGGCACCGGCCTGGGCGTCGAGGAGGGCCAGCACCCTGGCCACGGTGCGCGTCTTGCCCGTGCCGGGCCCGCCGGCGACCACGGCCACGCGTCGCAGCACCGCGGCCGCGGCCGCCATCCGCTGGAGGTCCGGGTCGTCGTCGCCGCCGAACAGCGCGTGCAGCCCCGTCGCCAGCGTCGGTCCGTCCACGCCGGGTGCGGGCGTCGCCGCCCGGAGGCGCAGGTCCGCCGCCACGGCGCGTTCGTCGGCCCAGAGGCGGTCGAGGTACAGGTTCGTCCCGTCCAGGTGCAGCGGGCGCCCGTCCCCCACCAGGGGGCTGGCGGCCATGCGCTCGATCCACCCCGCCGGGTCAGGCCACGGCAATGCGTCGAGGTCCGCGGGCAGGTCGGTGTCGCTGCTCGCGGTGGCGCGGATCGAGGCGAGGTCGACGCAGACGTGGCCGAGGCGCGGCGCCCGGGCCGCGAAGGCGGCACCGAGCGTCACGACGTCGTCGTCGACCGCGCCGAGGCCGGCCAGCCGCAGGGCCACGTGGACGTCGGAGGTCGACAGCACGCCGGCCGCGTTGAACTCGTGCAGCGGCCCCTCGATGCCGAGCGCCAGTGCGGCGTCGTAGGGGCTGCCCTCGAGCAGCGTCATGCGACGCCCCGGTCGAACAGGTCGCTCAGGGACTCGACGAGGCCGGCCGGCGCGCGCCAGGACCACACCCCGCAGGGCTGCCCGTCGACGTCCGCCGGCTCCGAGGCGCTCATGCCGCGGACGAAGAGATACAGCACCCCGCCCAGGTGGCGGTCGGGGTCGTAGCGGCCGGCGAGCCGCCACCGCAGGTAGCGGTGGAGCGCGACCTCGTAGAGCAGCGCCTGGAGGGGGTAGTGCGCCGCCACCATCTCGGCCTGGAGCGCCTCGGGCCGGTAGTGCCAGGCCGACAGCGTCTCGCCCGGCGCACCGAGGCGGTTCGTCTTGTAGTCGGCCAGCACGAACCGGTCGTCGCGCATGCGCAAGACGAGGTCGAGGCTGCCGGTGAGGTAGCCCCGGAGCGTGCCCTCGAGTGCCGGGTCGCGCAGGCGCGGCGCGTAGCGGGCCACCGGGTCGCCGGGGTCGAGGCGCGCCTCGAGGAGGTCCGCCACCGCGCCGAGGTCCAGTGGCGCCCGCGGCGCGTCGCCGCCGACGAGCGGGATCTCGAAACCGAGCTCGTCGAGCCGGTCCCCCCGCGTCACGTCGCGGAGCGCGATGCCGTCCGCCAGGGGCCCGAGCGGCGCCTCGAGCGCGGCCCGCAGTCCCGCCACGACGGCGCCGCGGTCGCCGAGGTCGACGGTGTGCCACGTCAGCTCCTGTGCCAACGCGTCCTCGAGCGCGGCCCCGAGGTCGGGTGCGGCGAAGTCGGTGCACTCGAAGACACCGTGCATGACCGTGCCGACGAGCGCGCCCCCCGGCATGTCGCCGAGGCCCAGCGCGATGCGCCGCGTCGCGTCGGCGTCGGCAC
>DATAYX010000514.1:0-4269 GCA_036272355.1 Acidimicrobiales bacterium | reverse complement strand
GGGAACCTGACCAGGGCATTGGGCGACTCGTGACGCCACAGGCCTGTGCGAGAATGGGTGGCGCGTGAAGGAAGCGTGCGGTGTCTTCGGGGTCTATGCGCCCGACAAGCGGGTCGCGAACCTGACCTTTGACGGCCTCTTCGCCCTCCAACACCGGGGGCAGGAGTCGGCCGGGATGGCTGTCAGCGACGGGGACACCATCACAGTCGTCAAGGACATGGGCCTTGTGGCGACGGTCTTCGACGAGCGCACGCTCTCCGGACTGTTCGGTCATCTTGCCGTCGGCCACACGCGCTACTCCACCCACGGGGCGTCGGACTGGGCGGGTGCCCAGCCCGTCTATCGTCCCGTCGGCCGGGCCGGCTTCGCACTGGGCCACAACGGGAACCTCACCAACACGGCGGAGCTGGCCGAGAAGGTCGGCATGTTGCCCGGGTCCATCGCCACCGACAGTGACGTCGTCGCCGAACTCCTCGCACGCTCCTTTCCCGAGACCGAGAACCTGGCGACCGCCTTGCAGGCGGTGCTCCCGATCGTCGAGGGCGCGTTCTCGTTCGTCCTGATGAGCTCCGAGCGGCTCTTCGGTGTGCGCGATCCGCATGGTTTCCGCCCCCTCTGTCTCGGCCGGCTGGGCCCGGCCGCGGCACCCGAAGGCTGGGTGCTGGCGTCCGAGTCGCCCGCCTTGAATGTGATTGGCGCCGAGTTCGTGCGCGAGGTGGCTCCGGGGGAGATGGTGGTGATCGACGAGGACGGTCCCCGCAGCATCGAGATTCCGTGGTTGCGCGACGTCGAGCCGCGTCTCTGCATCTTCGAGTTCGCCTACATCGCTCGGCCCGATAGCCGCCTCTACGGCCGCGAGGTCCACGAGACCCGTTGCCGCATGGGCGAGCTGCTGGCGCTGCAGGCACCGGCCGACGCCGACATGGTGATGGGTGTTCCCGAGTCTGGGGTGCCGGCGGCAGAAGGCTTCGCGCGCGGGAGCGGCATCCCGTACGGCCAAGGCCTCGTCAAGAACCGCTACATCGGCCGATCCTTCATCGCGCCGGGCCAGCAGGAGCGGGCAGACGCGGTGCGCCGGAAGCTCAACCCGTTGCGCGACGCCATCGCGGGAAAGCGCCTCGTCGTCGTGGACGACTCCATCGTGCGCGGCACGACCCAGCGCTCGGTCATCAAGATGCTGCGCGAGGCGGGAGCGGCCGAAGTCCACCTGCGCATCTCGTCGCCGCCGTGGCGCTGGCCGTGCTTCTACGGCATCGACACGCCCTCGCACGAAGAGCTCCTCGCGACCGACCACACGGTCGACGAGATGGCGGCAGTTCTCGGCGCGGACTCCTTGGCCTACATCAGCATCGAGAACCTGCGGGCGGCCATCGGCGCCGACGGCGGTTTCTGCGACGCGTGCTTCACGGGGGACTACCCGACGCCCGTCCCGGCGACGGCCACCTCGGTCGCGATCGGACGGTCCGAGCCTGTGGCGGCGGTCCAGGCTGCGCTCCCCGGGGTCTGAGCCAGTGAGTGAGGGCGGCGCCACCTACGCGGCCGCCGGCGTGGACATCGCGGCAGGCGATGCCGCCGTCGAGCGGCTCCGTTCCATGGTTGCGGGCATCGGCGGCTTCGGCGGCCAGTTCCCCCTCGACACCGCTCGATTCTCCAAGCCCGTGCTCGTCGCGTCGACCGATGGCGTGGGCACGAAGCTCCTCGTCGCACGGGCGACGGGGCGCTACGAGACCGTCGGTATCGACCTGGTCGCCATGTGTGTCGACGACCTGGTCTGCGTGGGGGCCGAGCCGCTGTTCATGCTCGACTACATCGCCACGGGCAAGGTCGACCCCGAGCGGATCGCCACCGTGGTGGCCGGCGTGCACGAAGGATGCCGACAGGGCGGCTGCGCGTTGATCGGCGGCGAGACGGCTGAGCATGCCGGTGTGATGGCGCCCGACGAGCTGGACCTCGCCGGTTTCGCGGTCGGAGCCGTCGAAGACGGGACCCAGCTCGGGCCCGAGAGGGTCGCCGTGGGCGACATCGTGATCGGCCTGCCCTCGCCAGGGCTGCGCTCGAACGGCTACACGCTCGCCCGTCACGTCCTGCTCGAGCGCGCCGGGCTCGAGCTCGGCGATCCGGCGTGGGAGGGAGCGGACGTCACGGTGGCCGACGAGCTCCTGCGGCCGTCGGTCATCTACGCCCCCGCGGTTCTGGCCGCGGGGGCGGCGATCGGCGACGCACTGCACGCGTGCGCGCACATCACCGGCGGCGGCATCGTGGGCAACGTCCCGCGGGCGCTGCCCGAAGGCCTCGGCGCGGTCTTGCGGCGCTCCGCCTGGGAGGAGCCCCGCATCTTCGAAGAGATCCGCCGCCTCGGCGGCGTCGACGAGGACGAGATGGACCGCGTGTTCAACCGCGGCATCGGGATGGCGCTGGTGGTGGACGCTTCGGGAGTCGATGGCGTGCTCTTGGCGTTGGCCGGGGCGGGACGGCCGAGCGCGGTGATCGGCGAGGTGACAGCAGGTTCTGGCGTGCAGCTCGCATGAGCAGCGACGGCCGGTACCACGAGCTCCGCGCCCACCTGCTCGAGCACTCGGTGAAGACAGGGGACTTCACCCTCAAGTCGGGCCGCAAGAGCAGCTGGTTCATCGATTCCAAACAGACCGTCTGCCGGCCCGAGGCGATGTTGCTGGTGGCCGACGCCGTGCTCTCGGTCGTTCCGCCCGAGGCCACCGCCATCGGAGGTCTCACAATGGGGGCCGATCCGGTGGCCTTCGTCACCGCTGGGGTGGCCGCGACCCGCGGGCGACCGCTCAAAGCGTTCAGCGTGCGCAAGGAGGCGAAGGACCACGGGCCTGGTGGCCGGATCGCAGGCGCGCTCGACCCTGGCGACACCGTAGTTGTAACGGAGGACACGGTGACACGCGGCACCTCGCTGCTCGAGGCCGCGCACGCGGTCCAGGACGCGGGAGCCGAGGTCGTCTTGCTCGTTGCCCTCGTCGATCGGGGGGGCACGGTCGAAGCGATGGCAGCCGCCGAAGGCTTGGCGTTTCGCGCGGTCCTGACCGCGCCCGATCTCGGGTTCCCCTACGAGGGTGCCTGACGGAAATTGTGAAAGAGGTCGTTGCCCTGCCGGTGCATCTTCTCTAGATTGCTCTGGTCGCTCGATCTGGCGGATCACGGAGGTGGCTGATGTCGCACGGCGTGAAGGCTGGGAACCGTCGCAAGGGCACCGGGAGGGTCACACCGTCGAAGCTGCGTCGCACCGCAGTCGTCGCGGCGGACGGCGCCCTCGCCATCGGTGCGGGCGCATTGGGGGGACTGTTCGCGACGACGACCGGAACGGCATCCGCGACTGCACCGGCCACGGGCTGGTCGGCCACACAGGCGCCGCTGCCGAGCACGCCCGACCCGCCGAACGCTGATCCGGCCGTTTCCCTCAACAGCGAGTCATGTGCAACGGCCACGTTCTGCGTGGCTGGAGGGTCGTACGAGGGGACGACGACGGAACACGGACTCCTGGATGTCCTGTCGGGCGGGACATGGTCTGCCACTGCGGCGCCCCTTCCGGCCAACGCCGAGGCCGGATCCTTCTCGAATGTGGAGTCGGTGTCGTGCCCAACCACCGGTTGGTGTGCGGCCGTCGGCACGTATGACAACACCTCTGGAAGAGAGATCAGCTTCATCGACGTCCTCTCTGGAGGGTCATGGAGTTCGATCGAAGCGCCGGTGCCCGCGGACGCGCAGCCCGAGTCGTCGGCCAGCACCTTCCTCAAGTCCGTGGACTGCCCTGGCGTCGGCGACTGCGTCGCGGTCGGCGCCTACAAGAACGGGGCCGGCACGAGCCACCCGGTCGGATTCTTCGACACGCTCGCGAACGGCACCTGGACTGCGCAAACGGCGCCGCAGCCGAGCGATGCCGCCGTCAACCAGTTCGTGATCGATGAGCAGGTGTCCTGCCCGTCTAGCGGAGCGTGCGCCGCCATCGCTTCCTACGAAAACGGGAGCGGAAGGCAGCAAGCAGAGGTATTGACGCAGTCCGCGAGCCGGACGTGGTCGGCGGAGGCCGCGCCGCTGCCGTCGGATGCGGCGACCGGCAGCAATTTGCAAAGCCACACGTTCGACATCTCGTGTGCCACCGGAGTGTGTGTTGCCGGCGGCGACTATGAGAACACCGCGTTGCAGACCGTCGGGCTTCTCGAGCGTTTCAATGGCTCGAACTGGAGCGCAATGACAACGCCGGTGCCGTCCAACGCGGGGACCGGGACGAGCCAGAACTCATTCATC
>DATAYX010000513.1:0-2493 GCA_036272355.1 Acidimicrobiales bacterium | reverse complement strand
TACCTCCGCCACCTGGCGGGCGGCCTCGCTTGGGTGCGGGAGAACGCATAGCCTGACGCTCATGTCAGGGTCACCCGGGGGGGCGAACGGCGAACCGCTCCCCGACGTCATGTCCGCCGCCGTCTACCAATCGCCGGGCGTCGTCACCGTCGAGGAACGCCGCCTGCCGCGCCCGGAGCCCGACCAAGTGGTCGTGCGCGTGCACTCGTGCGGCATCTGTGGCTCCGACATCCACCAACTGCGCGACGGCTGGGGCCTGCCGAAGGGCGTCGTCGCCGGACACGAGTGGAGCGGGACCATTGCAGCCGTCGGCGACGAAGTTACAAACTGGTCGGTCGGCGAGTTGGTGGTCGGGGGCGCCTCGCCCAAGTGCGGGACCTGCCGGCGCTGCCTCGAGGGCAAGCCCTCACAGTGTGAGAACCGCCATTCCATGAGCACTGGCGAACACACCGACGGCGCCTTCGCCGAGTACATCGTGGCGCGCGCCGCCGGTGTCGTGCGCCTGCCCGAGGGTCTCTCTCCGCGCCACGCCGCCCTGGCCGAACCGCTCTCTGTCGCGCTGCACGGGATCACCCGCTCGGGCGCGACGGCCGGCGACCGTGTCATGGTCTTCGGCGCCGGGCCGATCGGTGCGCTGAGCATCGCCGCCCTGCGCTCCATGGGCATCACCGACATCATCGCGGTCGAGCCCAACGAGAGCCGGCGCCGCCTGGCCGCAGAGGTAGGCGCCAAGGAGGTCGTCGACCCCGCCGACCTCGAAGTGTTCCCGTCGTGGGAGCCAGAACGGCAGTCGACACGCGCCGCCCACGTCGTCTTGGAGTGCTCCGGGCACCGCGCCGCGATCGAGACCGCGTTCTGCCAGGTCCGGCGCGGCGGCATCCTCGTCATGGTCGGCGCCGGCATCGACCATCCGACGTTCGACATCAACCGGATGATTCTGAACGAGCTGACGGTGACGGGGTCGTTCATCTACGACCTCGGCGGCTTCGAGCAGGCCCTCGAGATGCTCGCCTCGGACGGATTCCCCGCCGAGAAGCTGATCGAGCCGGGCACCATCGGGCTCGGCGGCATCGTGGACGCACTCGAAGGCCTCGCCGTCGGCAAGATCGTCGGCAAGGTCATGGTCACACCGGAGGGTCGCTAATGGCACATCCCTACTACCCAGCGGGGAACCCGCGCTTCAACCATGTCGCGATGTCGCTCCCCGCAGAGCTCCTGGGTGAGGAGAGCCGATCGGACATCTGCTCCTTCTTCAACGAGGTGCTCGGCTTCGACGAGATGGCTGTCATGACCGAGGACCGGCGCCGCCTGATCCTCAGTTGTGTGCACTGGGACCAGTTCATCTTCCTCATTGCCGAAGAGGACCCGATGAAGTGCCCCCGCATGGACCACTACGGCTTCGCAGTCAACTCGCTCGACGACCTGAAGGGCATCCAGGCGCGCGCCGAGGCCTTCCGGAAGAAGGACGACCGCCTCCAACTGATCGACCTCCACATGGACGACCAGGGCGTGGTGAAGATCCATTCCGTCTACGTGACCCACATCCTCCCGATGACGTGCGAGGTGCAGTACTGGGAGTTCCCCGAGAACCCCAAGCCGTACGTCCCGGCGGCGTCCGCCGGCTGAGCCGGCCGTCGCACCGCGCCGGTACGGTGCGGAAATGACCTCGACGCCATCGCAGACAGAGAAGTCCGACGCCTTCCGCGCCCTCCACGTCCCGGGGACGCCGCTCCTCATGCCGAACGCGTGGGACGAGGGCTCGGCTCGCCTCTTCGCCTCCATCGGGTGTGCCGCCATCGCAACCACGAGCGGCGGATTCGCCGCGACCCGTGGCCGCCTCGACGGCGCGATGACGCGTGACGAGGTGCTCGCCCACTCCGGCGACCTGACGCAGGCGGTCGACATCCCCGTCTCCGCCGACCTCGAGGACTGCTTCTCCGCCGGTCCCGACGGAGTCGCCGCGACCATCACCGCCGCCATCGCAGTTGGGCTGGCCGGCGGGTCGGTCGAGGACTTCACCCGCAACCGAGACGACCCGATCTACGAGCTGAGTCAGGCGACGGACCGCGTGCGCGCGGCGGCCGAGGCCGCGCACACGGGGCCGGGTTCCTTCGTCCTGACGGCCCGAGCCGAGAATTACCTCCACGGGCGCACAGACCTGGCCGACACGATCGCCCGCCTCCAGGCCTACCAGGAGGCCGGCGCCGACGTCCTCTTCGCGCCCCGGGTGGTCGACCCGGCCGAGCTGCGACAAGTCCTCGACGCGGTCGACGTCCCCGTCAGCGTCCTCATCACGCCGGACGCACCCACGATCGGCGAGCTCGCGGACCTCGGAGTCAGCCGGATGTCGGTCGGGGGCGCCATCGCCACCGCCGCCTACGGCTTCGCGGTCGAAGCCGTCAAAGAGCTGCAGCAAAAGGGGACGCCGAACTATTGGGACCGGGCCGGAGCGGCGCGCCAAGCCATGGTCGCCAGCTTCGTCAGGCCCTGACG
>DATAYX010000512.1:0-1825 GCA_036272355.1 Acidimicrobiales bacterium | reverse complement strand
CGTCAGGCCCCGCTGGCCGCCCGACTACGCCCCCGCACGCTCGATGAGGTCGTGGGCCAAGAGCACCTCGTCGGGCCCGGCGCACCATTGCGCGTCCTCGCCGAGTCGGACCGCGTGGGCTCGGCGATCCTCTGGGGCCCGGCCGGCACGGGTAAGACGACCCTCGCCAAATTGCTGGCCGACACGAGTGCCAAACACTTCACCACCCTCTCGGCGACCGGCGCCGGGGTGAAGGACGTGCGCGAGGCGCTGGCCGACGCCGAGCGCCGCCTCGGCGAGCACGGCCAGGGGACCATCCTCTTCATCGACGAGGTGCACCGCTTCTCCAAGTCCCAGCAGGACGTGCTGCTTCCCGCGGTCGAGGACGGCCTCGTCGTGTTCATCGGCGCCACCACGGAGAACCCCTTCTTCGAGGTCAACCCGCCCCTGCTGAGCCGGGCCTCCCTCTGGCGGCTGCACCCCCTGTCGCCCGACAGCCTGCGCACGCTCGTGCGGCGTGGCCTCGAGATGGAAGGCGCGGACGCCACGGACGAGGCGATCGACGCTGTGGTGGCCGCGTGCGAGGGCGACGCCCGGGCCGCATTGACGACGGTGGAGGTGGCGGTCGGGCTCGCCCGCCCGGTCGACGGCGAGCACGGAGACGAGCCGCGCGTCGCGCTCACGATCGACGACATGGCGCGTGCCCGCGACGGCCGGCTGTTCCACCAGGGGGCGGACGAGCATTACGACCAGATCAGCGCATTGATCAAGAGCGTGCGCGGATCGGACGCGGACGCTGCCCTCTACTGGATGGCCCGCATGATCGAGGGTGGCGAGGATGCGCGCTTCCTCGCCCGGCGCATGGTGATCCTCGCCAGTGAGGACATCGGGCTCGCCGACCCACAGGCGTTGCTGGTCGCCGAAGCCGCGGCGCGGGCGGTCGAGTACGTCGGGCTGCCGGAGGCCGCGCTGAACCTGGCCGAGGCCGTGATCTACCTGGCCGGGGCCCCGAAATCGAACGCGGTCCTCGTGGCGCTCGGTCGGGCGCAGGCCGACGTGCGCTCGGGCGTGAACCAGGAAGTCCCTACCCACTTGCGCGACGCCCACTACAAGGGAGCTGCCACGCTCGGACACGGCGAGGGCTACGTGTACCCGCACGATGACCCCTCCGGAGCGGTCGGGCAGCAGTATCGTCCTGAGACGCTCGAAGGTCGGGTGTACTACGAACCGTCGCCCGAAACCCGGGATCAGACGGTGGCGGGCACGGCGGACACGGGCGAGATCGAGGCACACCGAGGCAGGGAGAGCGGGACGTGAAGCGTCGAAACAGCAGCGGGGCACTGCTCGCCGTCGCACTCTGCGCCGGGGCGCTGGGACCGGTGGCCTTCGCCGGCCTGGGGCTCGGGACGTCCGGTGGTGCCGGCGCCTCGCTGCAGCCCAAGGTCAAGCTGCCCCAGGCCCCACCCACCATCCCGGCCGGGACCGCACAGCTGGGCGCGGCGCCCGCCGACCAGGTGCTCAACCTCGACGTCGTGCTGGCGGGACAGGACCCGACCGGCTTGTCCCAGGCGGTGGCGGCGGTGTCCACCCCGGGCTCGCCCGAGTACCACCACTACCTGACGTCGGCGCAATTCGCTGCGGCGTACGGACCGACCGCCGCGACCGTGGCACAGGTGTCGTCGGCCTTGCGCAGCGAGGGCCTCACGGTGGGGACGCCCGAATCGGGCAGCGTCTTGCTGCCGGTGAGCGGCACGGCCGCGGTCGTGTCCGCGACCTTCGGGACACCCCTCGAGCAGGTGCAACCTGCTGGCGCGTCGCGGGCCGTGGTCAACACTGCCTCGCCCGA
>DATAYX010000511.1:0-3133 GCA_036272355.1 Acidimicrobiales bacterium | reverse complement strand
TCGGCTCCCTCGACGAGTTGGGACTTCACCACCTTGCCGCTCTCGTTCCGCGGGAGCACGTCGAGCACGGTAATGCGGCGCGGCACCTTGTAGTCGGCCAGCCGATCGAGCAGGAAGCGGCGGAGTTCCTCGAGGTCCGCCTCGTCGCGCAGCACCACCCAGGCCGCCACGTCCTCTCCGAGCACCGGATGGGAGATCCCGGCCACCGCCGCCTCCGCCACGGCGGGATGCTCGAAGAGGGCGGCCTCCACTTCACCCGGCACCACGTTGTGGCCACCTCGGATAATCATTTCCTTCAGCCTTCCGACGATCCAAAGATGGCCGTCGGCGTCGAGGCGCCCGAGGTCGCCGCTCAACAGCCAGCCGCCGACCCAGGCCCTCTCCGTCCCGCTGCGATCGTCCAGGTAAGACCGCGGCCGCCGGGTGCCGCCGATGGCGACCTGTCCCACCGCGCCGGGTTCCACGTCCGCGCCGTCCGCGTCGACGATCCGTACCTCGACCCCCGGGAGCGGGAGGCCTACCGAGCCGAGATGCCGCCCGCCGTCTCCCATCGGCACGGCGGTGACAGCACCGAACTCCGTCATGCCGTACCCGCAGAGGACCTCGGCGCGCCCGAGCCCGGCGCCGAACCGCTGCAGGGTCGCCGTCGCGATCGGCGCGCTCCCGACGTTGACCACGGCCAGGCTCGAGAGGTCGGCCGAGGCGAAGCTCGGGGACCCCACGATCAGCTCGACCATGGCGGGGACCAGGAAGCACGCCACCGGCCTCTCGCGTTCGACAGCGGCGATCCACCGTTGCGGGTCGAAGCGCGGCAGGTACAACCCGCTGAGTCCCCCCCGCAGCGGTCCGCACACCAGCAGCGAGCCGCTGGTGGTCGCAAACGGGGACGAGGTCAGGAAACCGAGCCCGAGCCAGCGCCCGGGCACGCGCTCGATGGTGGAGAGGCTGCCGTGGCTGACCACCACACCCTTGGGCGCTCCGGTGGTACCCGACGTGTACATGATGTCGGCGACGTCGTCCCCGGTCACGACGGGCGGCAGATCGCGGTCCTCGTGGGACAGCAGCCCGCTCCAGGTGTCGTCCGACGTAGAGAACACTTCGGCGACCGACTGCCGGAGGGCCTCAGCCGTGTCGCCACCGCACAAGGCGATGGACGCGCCCGCGTGCCGCACCACGCGCGCCAGCTCGCCGACTCCCAGCCGTGAGAGCAGCGGGACGGCGACCGCACCCGCTTTGTGGATGGCGACGTAGGAGACCAGCCATTCGAGCGGTTCGTCCGGCCCGATGGCCAACGCGATCCGGTCACCCTTCGCGGCACCGTGTTCCGCCAGCCCCCGTGCCAGTTGGTTCGAACGGCGGTGCCATTGGGCGAGCGTCATGGCGGAGCCGGCGGCGAGGTCGCGCCAGGCGATCTCGTCGGGGAACGCCGCGGCCAGTTCGGCGAGGAGCTCGGTCTGCAGCAGTGTCATTGCCTCAGTAGGGCTCGCCGCCCTCCAGGATCCGGCGCGGGTTGTCGACGAGCATCGTCGTGATGTCGGTCTCGCCGATGCCGCGTTCTCGCATCGCCGGCAGCACTTCGTCCGAGATGTACGTCCAGTGCCAGGTCTGGGTGGCGTCCATCACCGCACGCGGGAACCAGTCGACGAAGCACATCGCGTCGTGCGACAGCACGATCCGCTCCGCGTAGCCCCTCGTGCACAGGCGCGCCACCGCGTCGACCCTGTCCTCGAGCGTGATCCCGGGGATCCCGAAGTGGTCGAACCCGAGGTACGACCCGTTGTCGATGAGGCTGAGGTGGTAGTCCGTGTTGACGGTGCCCCCGCTGTGGCCGATGACGACCCGGGAGAGATCCACCCCTTCTTCTTTGAAGACCCGCTGTTGCTCGAGGCCCCACGGCTCGGGCGGCGTCGGCGTGTGCGTCGTGATCGGCAACCCGGTCGCCCGGTGTGCCTGGGCCACCGCGCGCAGCACGCGTTCCACCCCGGGCGTGATCCCGGGCCGGTCCGAGGCGCACTTCAAGATGCCGGCGCGGACTCCGGTCTCGCCGATTCCCTCGCGGATCTCCCGTACGAAGAGGTCCACCATCGGCTCGGGGCCGCCCAGAATCGTGCCCGGCCCGCGGAAGTGGAAGTACATCGGCACGTCGTTATACGTGTAGACGCCCGTTGCAGCCACCACGTTGATCTCCGGGACGGCCCCTGCGATCTCGGCGATGCGCCCGATGTTGCGGCCCAGGCCGATGACGGTGAGGTCGACCAGGGTGTCGATCCCGTGCGCCCTGAGGTCGCGGAGCTTCTCGACGGCCCGCTCGACCTGGGCGGACTCGTCCCACTCTTCGGTCGTCTTCTCGATCTCGGGGCTCAGCACGAAGATGTGCTCGTGCATCAGGGTGCGGCCCAAATGCGACCCGTCGACTGGCCCGCGCACGGTGTTGACCTGGGTCATAGCCCTCCTCGACGACGCCCGGTCGTTGCCCGGGCGCGGCGTGATCGTAGCGGTGGATGGGTATTTTTCGGTGGGGCACGGAGGTTCGAAGTCACAGGAGGCCCACAGCGGGCTTTGTAACCGGGCCGAGGTCGACGTGGTCCCATGGAGCTGTCCCCCGAGCAGAGGTCCGCGAAGAGAGATGTCAGCCCAGGAAGATCGAAACGCCCGCGCCGGCCGAGACCAAGCCCGCTCGCGTCTGCGCAGCCTGACCAGCGTCGCCCTCTTGGCCACCACGGGGGCGACGGTGGGCATCGCCGTCGTCATCGCGCACGAGCACCCGGGAAAGAGTGCCGCCAGCAATTCGACCTCCGGTCGGTCGACCGCAGCGAACACCGGCACGACGGGGAACAGCGGAAGCTCCTCGACCGCGAACACGGGCAACAGCGGAAGCTCCTCGACCTCGAACACCGGTAACACCGGCTCGTCGCACTCGCCGAGTGCCAGCTCGCAGACGCCCTCGGTGACGTCTGGCGGATCGGCGCGGAGATGACTCCTGAACCCCAGCGTGGCGAGCCGCAACTCACCGCGCGGTCGTTCCGGGCCATCGGCACGACGGCGACGGTCGTTGTCCAGGACGCCACCGTCGCGGACGAGGCCGCCCGACTGTTGGCCGCCGATCTCGAGGAGATCGACCTCGCGTGCAGCC
>DATAYX010000510.1:0-1540 GCA_036272355.1 Acidimicrobiales bacterium | reverse complement strand
CCGAGGAGTGCCTGCGCCCGCTCGGGCGACGCACCCATCAGTTCGGTGGCCCCGGCCAATTCGGCGTCGAGCGTGTCGAAGCCGATCTCCCGCGGACCGGGCCGGCCGGCCAGGATGCGCACCTGCCGGCCCAGACCCCGTGGGAGGGCTTCGACGCCGCGCCCCGCCAGGGCGCGGAGGGACGCCCTCAACCCGCTGGGAGCGCGGTCGCCTCGAACATGGACGCCGTCGCCCCCGCCATGCGTCCGAAATTCCGTTCGGCGAACATCGCCTCGTGTGGTTGCGCCAGATGCGCGTCGAGCAGCTCCTTCGTCTCCCAGCACTCGTAGAAGGAGAAGGTGTTGGGCGCTTCGAGGTCTTCGGCCCACCAGTACTCCATGCACCCGGCGTCGCCACGGCTGGCGGCGGTGACCTCGGCCAGGCTGGCCAGCACGTCGGCGCGGTCGGTGGCTTCGAAGCTCATGGAACCGGCGACGATGATCATCGCGGGAGAGTACAGGGGCTCAGCGCCGGGGCTCGGATCCGAGCGCGTCGAGCCCGTCCACCACCAGCGTGCCGCCCTTCATGACGGCGACGAGGCGGGCCCGCTCCTGGAGCACGCCGATATCGGTGAGCGGGTCGCCGTCGACGACGAGCAGGTCGGCCAGGTAGCCCTCGCGCACGGCTCCGAGCTCGTGGCCGCGGTCCATCACCTCCGCGCCGTGGCATGTCGCCCAGCGCAGCACGTCGAGGGGCGCGATCCCCGCCTCCTTCACGTAGAACTCGAGCTCGTCGGCGTAGCGCCCGTGCGGCAGGCCGATGGCGCCGTAGTCGTCGCCGCACAGCAGCTTGACCCCGGCCTCGTTGGCTACGGGCAGGATGGCGAGCGCGCGCTCGATGTCCTCGGCCATGCCGGCGCTGAAGCCGAGGCCGCCGCCGCCCATCATCTCGGCGAAGCGGGCCGGGAACAGCTGGCTGGGCACGAGGAACGTGCCCGCCTCGACCATGCGTTCGATGGCGGCCTCGTCGAGGCCGTCACCGTGGTCGACGACGTCGATCTCCGCGTCGAGCGCCATGTGCAGTGCCTCGCGGTTGGCGATGTGCCCCCGCACCTTGGCCCCGCGCTCGTGCGCGGCCTCGATCCCGGCGGTGATCTCCGCGCGCGACATCTCCGTCTGCTCCGCCGGGGCGACGGTGCCGTGGCCGCCGGTGACGAACATCTTGATGATCTCGGCGCCCTGCTTGATCTCCTCGCGCACCGCCCGGCGGAACTCGTCGGGACCGTCGGAGCGGTTGACCGCACCCCGGGCACCGACGTCCCAGTACCACGGAAAGCTCTTGTCGCCTGCGTGCCCGGTCGTGCTGACGTCACGACTGCCCGCCATCAGGCGGGGCCCGGGGAAGAGCCCTTCGGCGATCGCCGTCTTCATCGACGCGTCGATGGCGAACGGCGCGCCGGCGCTCACCGCGCCCGTGAAGCCGCAGCGCAGCAAGAGCTCGAGATGGTGCGCCGCCCGCACCGCCTGGAGTGCCGGCGGCTCCTCGAGCCCGAACGGCGCCA
>DATAYX010000509.1:0-10249 GCA_036272355.1 Acidimicrobiales bacterium | reverse complement strand
CATGCCGCGCCGCTGGCCGATCGTCACCAGCTCCACCGCTTCGACGGAGCCCGCCGGGTTCCCGGCGGCGTCGAAGATCTCACCCGGGTGGAGATCGAGCCGGCCGGCCAGGAAGCCCTGACGGCCCTCGGCGCTGCCGATGAAGCACACGTCCTGGCTGTCCGGCTTGGCAGCCGTCCGCAGGCCGAGTCGGCGCGCGTGGGCCCGCACCTCGTCCTTGGTCATCTCGCCGACCGGGAAGAGGACGCGGGCGAGCTCGTCCTGGCCCAGCATGGACAGCACGTAGGACTGGTCCTTGGCGTCGTCGACGCCCCGACGCAACGAAAGAGGCCCGCCGTCCCTGTGTGCGACCCGGGCGTGGTGACCGGTGGCCAAACGGTCGAACCCGAGCCGTTCGGAGCGCTGCAGCAGCCGATCGAACTTGATCGCCCGGTTGCACTCGATGCAGGGATTCGGCGTCCGCCCGACCGCGTGCTCCCCGACGTACGGCGCCACCACGTGACGGTCGAAGTCCTCGGTCAGGTTGAAGACGTGGTGATCGATGCCCAGCTGCTGGGCCACCCGCCGGGCGTCCTCGACGTCGGCGACGGAACAGCAGCCCGAGTCCGACTCGCCGCCCCAGAGCTTGAGGGTGGCGGCCACCACGTCATGACCCCGCTCCACGAGGAGCGCGGCCGCGACCGAGGAGTCGACTCCTCCGGACATGGCAACGAGCACCCGCATCGGCCCAGTCTTCCAAACGGCTCAGACGTCCCGGCGCAGCGCAGCCGCCAGCCCGGGCACCACGCCGAGGGCACGGCCGACGTCCTCGCCGGTCGTCTCGTAGCCCAGGGAGAAGCGCACCGCCCCGACCGCCAGACCCCGGTCCACGCCCATGGCGGCGAGCACGTGGCTCGGCTCGAGCGCCCCGCTGGCACAGGACGAGCCGCCCGACACGCAGATCCCCTCGCCGCCGAGCGCCACGAGCAGTTCCTCCCTGTCCACCCCGGGCAGGCAGAGGTGCAGATGCCCCGGCAGCACCGGGACGCGGGCCGGCACCGTGCGATGGGCCCACGGCAGCGCGGCCAGCAGCCCTTCGGCCAGGCGGTCCCGCAACTCCGAGACGCGGATGCTCGCCGCCGCCCGATCCTTCGTCACCAGCTGGAGCGCGGTGGCCATCCCGACGGCGCCGGCGACGTCGGGGGTCCCGCTGCGGCGCTCGCGCTCCTGTCCCCCACCGTGGATGCGGGGCGACAACCTCACCCGGGGGCTGACCGCCAATGCACCGGTGCCGACCGGGCCGCCGAACTTGTGGGCGCTCAGGCCCACCATGTCGACGCCGGCCGCCATCTCGGCGAGGTCGAGATATGGCGCAGCCTGGACGGCGTCGGTGAACACAGAGGCAGCCGGCGCACGTCGCCGGACGGACTCGACGACGTCGGCGAGGGGCTGGACCACGCCGGTCTCGTTGTTGGCCGTCATCACGGCGACCACCGTGCAGCGAGAGGAGAGGGTGCGGTCGAGCGCGTCGCGATCGATCACGCCGGCGCCGTCCACCGGCAGCTCGCGCACGTCGACGCCCATCCGGCCGGCCGCCTTGGCCGACTCGCGCACGGCGGGGTGCTCGACGGCCGACGCCAACACGACGGCCTCGCCACGCTCGCGCAGCGCCGCCTCGGCGGTGCCGAGGACGGCGAGGTTGGCGGCCTCGGTCCCACCGGAGGTGAAGACGATCTCGCCGGGGTCGCGGCCGAGAAACGCGGCGACTTCGTCCCGGGCGTCCTCGAGCAGGGCACGGGCGCGTTGGGACGGCGGGTGGCTGCCGGTCGGGTTGCCGAGCCGGCGCTCGTGGACCGACGCCATCGCCTCGACCACCTCGGGACGGATGGGGGTGGTCGCCGCGTGGTCGAGGTAGGTGATCGGGCCGCTCATCGGGGCCCCGCCGGGGAGGGTCCGGCGGTAGAGGGCGGTATCAGCCGATCCATACCGTCTTTTGATTGGTGAATTCCTTCAGGCCGAGCTCGGAAAGCTCACGGCCGTAGCCAGACTTCTTCACGCCGCCGAAGGGGAGCTCGGGCGTGGAGGCGACCATGGCGTTGACGAAGACGGCGCCGGCCTCGATCTCGTCGGTGCAGCGGGCGATCTCGTCGGTGTCGTTGGTCCACACGCTCGAACCGAGGCCGAAGGGGGTTGCGTTGGCGGCGGCGATGGCGGTATCGAGGTCGGGCACGCGCAGCACGAGCGCCACCGGCCCGAAGATCTCCTCCTGCGCCACCGGCATGTCGACGGAGACGTTGCTGATCACCGTGGGAGGGAAGTACCAGCCATCGCCGGACGGGACGTTGGGGGCGGCGTGGACGTCGGCGCCCTGGGCGCGGGCGGCCTCGACCTGGTTGACGAGCTCGTCGCGTTGGGTCTCGGTGACGATCGGGCCGACGTCGGTCCCCGGTTCGAAGGGGTCGCCGACCACGAGCGCGTCCATCGTCTCGGTGAATCGAGCGAGGAACTCGTCGGCGACGTCGTCGTGGACGATGAAGCGCTTGGCGGCGATGCACGACTGCCCGTTGTTCTGGACGCGCGCGGTGACGGCGGTGCGGATGCACGCCTCGAGGTCGGCCGACGGGAGCACGACGAAGGGGTCGGACCCGCCGAGCTCGAGGACGCTCTTCTTGAGGGCGTGGCCGGCGGCCGCGGCGACGGACATGCCGGCGCGCTCGCTGCCGGTGATCGTGACCGCCTTGATGCGGGGGTCGTTGATGAGGTCGGCGACGTCCTTGGACTCGACGAAGAGGTTGGTGAAGACGCCCGCTGGGAGGCCGGCGCGGCGGAACAGGTCCTCGAGGGCGAGCGCAGTCTGGGGGACGTTGGAGGCGTGCTTGAGGAGGCCGACGTTGCCGACCATGAGCGCGGGAGCGGCGAAGCGGATCACCTGCCACATCGGGAAGTTCCACGGCATGACGGCGAGGACGGGGCCGAGCGGCTGGTAGTGGACGTAGCTCCTGGTCGCCTTGGTCGGGATCGGCTCGTCGGCGAGGAGGCGTTCGGCGTTCTCGGCGAACCACCGCAGGGCCATCGCGCACTTGGAGACCTCGCCTTTCGCGGCGGCGAAGGTCTTGCCCATCTCGGTGGTGAGGATCCGGGCGATGTCGGGGACCTCCCCCTCGAGGAGTTCGGCCGCCGTGATCAGGTGGCGGGAGCGCTCTGCGAAGGTGGTGCGCCGGTACGCGTCGAAGGCGGCGACGGCTTGGTCGAGGAGTGCGTCGACCTCCGCCGGGGTCATGGTCGGGAATTCCTTCTCCGTCTTGCCGGTGGCCGGGTTGATGGTGGCAAAGGGCATGTCCCAGTCTTACCCGCTGCCGGTCGCCGACGAGCCGGCCCGGGCGCCGGCCCGGGGGCCTGCAGGTCGTCCGGTCTTCTCGGGTCTTCGGGATGGAATTGGAAGCCGGGTCAGGTCTTGCTGATCCAGCCACAGAGCGTGTACTTGAACCAATGCTTCGCATCCACCCACCGTGGTGGGTTGAAGCTCTTATTGATGTGGTAGGTCTCCTCGAAGAACGCCTGCTCGTTCATCCCGAGCCCACCCTTGTCGTCCTTGTCGCCCTTGTCGGTGTCACTCTTGTCGATCGCGGTGAACATGGAATCGAACACCTTCTGGCTCACCGGGTGGTCCCCGTCGTTGCTCACCAGCACGATCGGACGCACGAATCCGCTCTGGACGTCCTTGTCGTAGAGATAGCCGCCCGTCCCGGCACTGAAGGGAGTGAGGGGCTGGCACCAGCCTCCAGCCCCGCCGTTCTTGTTGTAGTTGGCCGCGGTGGTGATGTTGAGCTCCATGGCTTCGGGGTACTTGGCCGGCACCAGCTTCTCGTAGATCTCGCGCAGGAGCCCCGTCTTGATCACGGCGCCCATGTCGTCCTCGTCGTCGCTGTTGATGTTCCAGGCCTCACTGTTGTCCTTGGGGTTGGGGCACTTGCCTTTCACCTGGGTGCAAGTCCCGACCGTCTGCAACTTGCCGTAGTCGGCGACGACAATGTTGCGCCATCGGATCTGGATTTCGCCGGCCACGCTGTTGAGGCGCTTGACCAACTCCGTCGCCAGGTTGGCCGCTTCGGTACTGAAGGGTTCGGCCTCGGCCCGGCCGACGTTGCTGAAGGCAAGGATGAGGTGATATGCCCCGACCACTGCGGCCGAGACCGTGTGGAGAGCGTGCCCGAACCCCCCCGCCACCTCCAGGATGGATGTCAGTGCCTCGAAGATGGTGGCCGTGGTCTCGGCCCCCTGCGCGTTCTGCGTATCCATATTGACGGCGTTCTGGATCTGATCGAAGTAGGCCCAGAGATTCGTCTGGGCGGCGGAGTAGGGCATGGCCATGGCGGTCGTGTACGAGTCGACGTTGGCGACCCAGGCCATCTCTTCGGCCAACGTCCTCTGGGCCCACTCGAAGTCGCCCTCTTTCAACTCGGGGAAGTCCTTGTATTGCAAGCCGCGCACGAGAGCCTGCTCAGCTTTCCAGTAGCCCGCGGTGTTGCTCTTGATCTCCATCGAGTAGAACTGCGCCTGCGGGTTGTCGCCCAGTCCCAAATTCGTCCCGATAGCGGATATCGCTTCTTGCTCTTTGGGATCACCGGGCCAGGCCGTCCCTTCCCTGTCGAGGACGCCGGTGATCGGCGACGCGGTCTCGATTTCGGCACTCCCACCCTCGAGCGGTGCGTACAGCTCCGAGGTGTCGATAGCCACGCTGGCATCGAGGTGGCCGGTGTCCGCGACCTGTGGGGTGTCGGACTCGTTCTCGACGGCCCCCGTCTTCCATCCGGGCACACCGACGATCGAGACGGTGCCGCGGAGGAATTTGACGTCGCCACCGTGGCCCGGCTTGTTGTACCACTTGGCCGCGCCACCGATGCCGTGATTGCTGCCGACGCCGCCGAGCGTCGCGCCGACACCCACCGGCGGTTGGGCCGTCGAGGTTCGACCGGGTTGGCTGACGGCGATCACCAGGTCAGAGCCGCTCAACGAACCGATGAAGTTCGAGAGTGCCTGGGTGCAGGCCCCGCCGTAACCCGGCGGAACCGTGTCGAAGTCGGTTTCGTTGGGATGCAGGGTGGCCGCTGGGCAGTCGAAGACGCGGTTGTAGGGAGTGACGCCGGACGCCGGCGAGAGATCGCTGCGATTGAGCACCAGCACCTGGACCCATTCACCGCCGTCACCGGGATCGCCGTAGAAGCATCCGGTTCCGAGTTGTGTATCGACCGTGTCCGGACAGCCCGGCAGGGCCGGAGCGCCCGCGCTGGTGGGCGGCCGGTTCGTCGTGAGCAGTACGCCCTTCTGCCCGTGCTCGGACGCCTGGGTCCGGATGCCGACCAACGGAGGCTTGCTGATCGCACCGGCGAGGTTCCCCTGACCACCGCCGACGGACGTCGTCGTCGTCGTCGTGGTCGTGGTCGTGGTCGTGGCGCCGGCGGCGGATAGGCCCGTGGCGGCCATCGCGGACAACGTGACGAAGGTCAGAACCACTGCCAGCAGCCCGCGGTACATGTTCCCGCCCATAGAGATGCCTCCCTCTTGGGTGGTCATTATGGATGCTGCTGACCCAAAAGCCGCGCCATCAGACCTGCCACCGGCGGTGCCCGGACAGGTCCCGGCTGTCGTCGCAGTGGTCGCGGCGACTCAGCCCGCCCCGAGGCCGAGATGGCCGGGCACGGCACGTCGCATCAGCTTGCCGGTGGCCGTATGCGGCAGTTCCTTCGTGGCGAAGTAGGCCTTCGGGCGCTTGTACGGGGCGAGACGAGACGATGCGACGGTTCGCAGCGCCTCCTCCGCCGACGCTCCGTGGCGCCCCGGTCCTTCGGGCTCGGGCACGAAGGCAACGCAGACCTTCTGACCCCATTGCTCGTCGGGTAGGCCGAAGACAGCGAGCTCCTGGACGCCGGGTACTCCCGCGAGGGCATTCTCGACCTCCGCGGGATACACGTTCACGCCGCCGCTGATAATGAGGTCGTGACGGCGGCCGGTCAGGTAGAGGAACCCGTCGGCGTCGAGGCGGCCGAGGTCCCCGACGGTGCAGGCCGAACCACGCCAGGCGTGTGCCGTTGCTTCGGGGTTGCGCCAGTACGTGAAGCGAGCGAAGTCGGGCTGTTCACACCAGATCGCTCCCTCGCCCTCGTCGACAAGGTCGACTGGGGGCTCGTCTATGAGGTCGTCGTCGTCGTCGGTCGGGGCGACAGAGAGACGGCGTCCCGGGCGAGCTCTCCCGACGGTGCCGGGATGCTCGAGCCAGTCATCGGGCGAGCAGACCGTGTACTGCGCCTCGGTCGAACCGTAGAACTCCCAGACCACGCCGGGACGAGCGCGTGCCATCGTCGCCCGTTTGACGGACGCGGGACACGGCGCGCCGGCGTGTGCGAGCAGCCGCAACGAGTCGAAGGTCTCGTCGGCTCCGAGAGCGGGCTCTTGGAGGATGCGTTGCAAGTGGGTCGGGACGAGAAAGACGGTCGTCGGGCGGAGACGGCGCAGCGTGTCCAACGCGGTGTGCGCGTCGAAACGGCTCAGGATGGCGAGAGAGCCCCCCGCCAGCAGGGTGTTGGTCGAGAAGCGGATCGACACCGTGTGGTACATCGGCGAGCAGACCAGGTGCAGGTCCGAGGGGTCGAAGTGCCAGACCGCCGCCTCGTCCTCGTAGACGGCCCGGGCTGTCGCGTCGTCCCAGAGACCGGTCGTGACGCCCTTGGGGCGCCCCGTCGTCCCCGACGTGTAGTGCATCGGACGGGTGAGCGGGTACGGGGCGAGTTCGACGCCGGCGGCGTCGCCGTCGGCGGTCAGAGCGGCAAGGGAGTCGCCGTCAAAGACCCTTAATACCGGTTGCGCGTCGTCGGCGAGGGCGTCGCGCTCGACCGCCGTCAGCGTCGCGTTCAACAAAACGGGGATCAGGCCGATCCGGGTCGCACCGAGGACCGCACAGATCAGGTCGGCCGACGAGCCGAGGGCGAAGGCGACACGGTCGCCCTCGGTGCAACCCCGGGCCAGCAGTGCCGCCGCGGCACGCCGTTGACGCACCTCGGCGTCGGGCGCGTGCAGCACTTCGACTTTGGCGGGCCCCGGGCCGGGCATCGGGGCAGCGTACGCCGGTCGCCCGTGCCACCATGGCCCTCGTGGACGAGACCGAACCGCAGGCGTCGGAGGCCGACCTCGCCCGCGCCCGAGCCCTGATCGAGCGGGCACGGCGCATCGTCGTGCTAACTGGCGCGGGGATCTCGACGGACTCGGGCATCCAGGATTTCCGCGGACCGAACGGGTTGTGGACGAAGAACCCCGAGGCCGAGAAGACGATGACGCTGCAGACCTACATGGCCGACCCCGAACACCGGCGGCGCGCCTGGCAGAACCGGCTCACGTCGACGTTGTGGGACGCCGAGCCCAACGCCGGGCACCGCGCGCTCGTCGAACTCGAGCGCAGCGGCCGCCTCGACACGTTGGTGACGCAGAACATCGACGGGCTGCACCAGAAGGCGGGCACCGACCCTGCCCGCGTCGTCGAGATCCACGGGACGACCCGCGACGTCATGTGCCTCACCTGCGGCGACCGCCAGCCGAGCGACCCCGTCCACGAACGGGTCCGCGGCGGCGAGGCGGACCCGTCCTGCCTCGTCGAAGGGTCAGACGGCATTGTCTGTGGCGGGATCTTGAAGCCCGCCACCATCAGCTTCGGTCAGAGCCTCGTGCCCGAAGACCTTCTCCGCTCAGAGACAGCGGCGGCCTCGTGTGACCTTCTTCTCGCGGTCGGCTCGACCCTCGGCGTCTTCCCCGCGGCGGGTCTCGTCCCGGTCGCCGTCCAGCACGGCGCGGTCGTCGTCATCCTCAACGGAGGTGCGACCGAAATGGATTCCCTCGCCGACGTCGTCATCTACGGGCGCATCGGGGAGTGTCTCCCGAAGATGGTCGAGGGGCTGCCGGTCCTGACCGGCTGACACGAGCCGGGGCGGCGTCTACGTCTTGCCGTTACTGCTGCTGCTGCCGCTTCCTTTGGCCTGCCGGCGCGGCTTGAGGGCGAACCACCAGATGCTGGCGATCGTCCCCAGCGTCACGGCGGCGGCCGCCACCGGCTTCACGACCTTGCGGGCACCGCTCTTCGGCATGGGGGCAGACACTATCGGGCCAGCCCCGACGGCGACGCAGCGCCCGTGGGCTGGTCGGGGATCCGCACCGTCACCGACTCCGGCCGTGCGGACCCGAACGCCAACCGCAAGATGTGGTCGGCCACCCACGCCGGTGAGTTGAATTGCTGGAGCTCGGCGAACCGCTCGAACCGTTCGCGCTCGGGGAACGACGCCGGGTCGGACGCCCGGATCGCCGTCTGCATGTCGGTGTCGACGATTCCCGGCGAGACCGAATAGGCCGAGAGGTCGTGGCGCGCCTCTTCGAGCGCCACGACCCGGGTCAGCTGGTCCACCGCTGCCTTCGAGGCGCAGTACGCCGCCCATCCCTCGTATGCCTTCGTCGCCGCTCCCGAAGAGATGTTGATCAGTACGCCCCGCCCCTGCCGTTCCCGCACATGCGCCGCGAACACCGACGAGCCGTTCGCCACGCCGATCACGTTGACTTCGATCGCCTGCGCGACCTCGGTCCCGTCGGCCAGCGCCAGTGGGGCGATGGGTCCGAGCAGGCCGGCGTTGTTCACCCAGAGGTCGATGCGCCCGAACCGGTCGATGACGGCGTCGGCGAAGCGCGCCAGGGCGGCCCGGTCGGTCACGTCGACGGCGGACAGGAGCGGCGCCTCGGAGGAGACGACGTGACCCCCTTGCGCCGTGGGCCTCGTCCGGGCGACGAGTCGCGGCTTGTGCCGGGCGCACAAACCGAGATGCATGCCTGACGCAGCAAAATGCACCGCCAGCCCTGCCCCCAGTCCCCGGCTCGCCCCGGTGACGACGGCGACCCGGCCGGTGACGTTCAGGTTCATGCGCTCCGGCGGACGGAGCGCTCCTCGGCGTAGCGCTGCGCCGCCCGCACGAGTGCGTCGAACGGCCGCCGGTCCCCCTGCTCCTCCGGGTGCCATTGCACGCCGAGGACGAACCGAGCGCCCTCGAGCTCGACGGCCTCGGGGACGCCGTCGTCGGTCGCGGCGGTCTGGACCAGGCCCCGCCCGAGGTCGGCGATCGCCTGATGGTGCGAGCACTTGACGATGGGCTTCGCACCGAACACCTCGGCCGCCAGCGAGCCCGGCACCGTCTCGACGTCGACGTCACCGAACACGAACGGTGCGCTGCGGTGCGCCGAGTGGCCGAGCACGTCGGGGAGGTGTTGGTGCAACGTGCCACCGAGCTCCACGTTGAGGACCTGGCAGCCGCGGCAAATGGCGAGCACCGGCAGGTCGGCCCGCAGCGCGGCCGCCAGCAGCGCCCGCTCGCTGGCGTCGCGGACAGGATCGACGCCACCTGTCTCGGGATCGGCTTGCGCGCCATAGGCCTGCGGGTCGACGTCGCCCCCGCCGGTCAGCACGAGGCCGTCGAGCACGGCAACCACCTCGTCGGCTCCCTCTTGCGGACCGCCCGGCGCGTTGCTCGGCGGCGGCACCAACAAGGGACGGCCGCCGGCGGCGGCCGTCAGCTCGAAATACGACTGCGGCAGCACGCCCGAACGGCGTTCCCACGAACCCCAGCGGACGTCGGCCACGTAGGTCGTGAGGCCGATGAGCGGCAACGCCGGCATCGGCCCAGAGTACCCACGCACTGGACGACCGCCACCGGCCCAGCCAACATGTCACATGCCTGGTCGCGAACTCATCGACGCCGGGATCGCCGATGGATCGATCGACACGGTCGTGATCGCGTTCCCCGACATGCACGGGCGGCCCGTCGGCAAAAGGGTGACGGCCGACTACTTCGCCTCGCACGCGGCCGAACACGGGATCGAGTGCTGCGAGTACCTGCTCGCGGTCGACGTCGACATGACGCCGCTCCCGGGCTACCGCTTCGCCAACTGGGACACCGGCTACGGCGATGTCGTGTGCCGTCCGGACTTCACGACGGCCCGGCGCATCCCGTGGCTCGAGGGCACGGCGTGGGTGATCGCCGACCTCAGTGACGAGTCCGGCGCGCCCGTCGAGGTGTCACCCAGACAGATACTCCGGCGACAGCTGGAGCGGGCGGCGGAGCGGGGGCTGCGGGTGCTGGCGGCGACGGAGCTCGAGTTCTATCTGTTCCGGGACTCGTACGAGGAGGCGGCGGCGAAGGGATGGCGGGGGCTGGAGCCGCACACGTCGACGATCGAGGACTAC
>DATAYX010000508.1:0-4497 GCA_036272355.1 Acidimicrobiales bacterium | reverse complement strand
TTGCGGACGAAGCTCTGGATGGAGGCGTCGAAGTCGAACCCCCCGCAACGCAGCGCCCGCACCGCGACGACGCCCCCGAGCGAGATCACCGCCATCTCGGCCGTGCCGCCCCCGACGTCGACGACCATGTTGCCGACGGGCTCGTGGATGGGCAGGCCCGCGCCGATCGCCGCTGCCATCGGCTGCTCGATCAGGTAGCTGGCCGACGCGCCGGCCCGCCGCGCCGCCTCCTTCACGGCCCGTCGCTCCACCGCCGTGATCGCGGACGGGACGCAGATGAGCACCTTGGGCCGGTTGATCCGGCTCACCCCGACCCGGTGCAGGAGGACGCTGAGCATCCGTTCGGTGACCTCGAAGTCGGTGATGGCACCGCCACGCAGAGGGCGTTCCGCCACGATGTAGCCGGGGGTGCGCCCGATCATCTGCCAGGCGTCCGTGCCTATGGCGAGCACCTCCCGGCTGCGCGAGTCGAGGGCGACGACGGTCGGTTCGTTGAGGACGAGGCCCTTCCCCTTGGCGTAGACCAGCGTGTTGGCGGTACCGAGGTCGATGGCCAGGTCCCGCGACATGCGGTCTCATGGTACGGCGGCCCCGAGGTGCGACGGCACTTTTGCGATCGACCTCGGTAGCCTCGCCCAGGTGAGTGGCCCACCCGAGGAGCCGGAAGGCGGCGATCCGGGACGCGACGAGGGGGGTATGGACCCGGAAGAGCCCGACGCGCCCCTGCGCGGCTGGATCGACCCCGACGACCGTCTGTGGCGCCATCCGAGCGAGCAGGTGCCGGCCGTGCGCCCTCCCGGCCCGGTGCTCTCCCCGCCGGTCAAGCACCGCTACCGCGGTTTCCTTATGGTGTGCATCGCGGCCGCCGCGGTCGCCGCGGTCGGGGCCTTCTTGGTCGTGCTGCTCTCCCCCGCCTCCCAGTCGCCCCTCAAGGGCTCCGCGCAGAACGCGCTGGGCGGGGCGACGCTCACCACGCTGACCACCCGCATGGACGGGGTGCCCGCCGCGGCCCGGACGGCCGCCAAGTCGATGGTCGAGCTCGAGGCGACCACCACGCACGGCACGGTGACGCTCGTCGGCCTGGCGGTGGCCGAGGGCGGCATGGTGGTCACGACGGCCAGCCTCCTCGGCGGCGTGCAACGCATCGACATGGTGGGGCCCGGCGGCAAGCTCGAGCGGGCGTCGGTCGTCGGGACCGACGCCACGTCCAACGTCGCACTGGTGAACGTGCCCGCCGACGTGCCGGTGGCGCCGTTCTCCGACGACGGCGCGCTCGGTGGCGGCGCCCCCGACACCGCCCTCGGCTATGCGGCGGCGGGCGGATCGGGCGTCGCGCTGCACGCCACCCCGGGCACGCTCACCGCGGTCGCGAACCAGAACCCGAGTGCGGCGTGTCCCGACAGCGGCATGGCCTCCATCACGTCGTCGGCCGCCCTCGCTTCCCAGACCGCCGGCGAGCCCCTGCTCGATGCGGGCGGCGCCGTCATCGGCATCCTCTGCGAGCCCTCGCCGGGCTCGTCGGCCGTGACCTACCTCCCGACGCAGTTGGTCGTCGGGGTCGCCGACGCCCTCCGCTCGGGCGACCGGGTCGTGCCCGGCGTGCTCGGCGTCCAGGGCAGCGACGTCCCGGGCAACGCGGGGGCCAAGCTCATGACGGTGCCGAGCGGCACCCCGGCCTGGGGCCACCTCCAGGCCGGAGAGGTGATCACCGCGATCAACCAGCTGCCGGTCCGCACGTTCGCCGAGCTGCGCGCCCGTCTCTACGTGCTCCAGCCGGGCACCCCCGTGACCCTCACCGTGGCCGGCGCACCGGGGGCCTCGGGGGCGAAGTCGGTGGGCGTGACCCTCGGCAAGTCCTCGTAGCATGCAGGAGTGAGCATGTTCGGTGGTTCCGTCGACCCCGACAACCCGATGGGCGGCCTCCTGGGCGACCTGATGAAGGTCATCGGGTCCGGGCCCGGCGCGGGCGACAGCTGGTTCGAGGCGGCGCGCACGCTGGCCTTCGGCGTCGCCACCGACGGCGGCCAGGACGAGACCCCCGACCCGCTCGTGCGCATCGCGTTCGAAGAGCTCGCCCGGGTCGCCGAGCTCCACGTGGCCGCCGCCACCGGCATCACGCCGGCCTCGGGCGGCACCGGCGTCTCCTTCGAGACGGTCGGCCCGGGCCAGTGGTCGTTCCGCGTGCTCGAGGCCTACCGCACGGTGCTCAAGGCGATGGTCGAGGCGCAGCAGCAGGGCGCGGCGGCGGTGCCCTCGACCGACCTCAGCTCGCTCGACCTCGAGGGGCCAGGCGGGCTCGGCGGCCTCATCGGGCAGTTCGCGCTGACGCTCGGGCCCGTGTTCCTCGGCATGCAGTTCGGCTCGGCGGCGGGGCATCTGGCGCGGCGCGCCTTCGGCCAGTACGCGCTGCCGCTCCCGTGGCCCGAGTCCTCGACGCTGTTGCTCGTGCCGGGCAACGTCGGGCGTTTCGCCGACGACTGGAGCCTGCCGCTGCAGGAGGTGCAGCTGTGGGTGTGCCTGCGCGAGCTCACCATGCACGCCGTGCTGACGCGTCCCGGTGTGCGCTCCTCGCTCAGCACGCTGCTCGGCGACGCGTCGGCGCATGCGGCCGCGGCACAGAAGAACATCGTCGAGCGCCTGGGCGACAGCATGAACCTGGGCGACCAGGCCTCACTCGAAGAGGCGCTGGGCGACCCCGAGGCGCTGCTGGCTGACCTCATCAGCCCCGAACAGCGGAACATCTCGAGCGCGCTCACGGCGCAGACCACGGCGATCGGCGCCTACGTCGACCACGTGACGGGCACGATCGCGGAGACGCTGACCTCGTCGCCTGGCGCGCTGCGCGAGGCGTGGTACCGCTACCGGATCGAGGAAGGGAAGGGCGAGCAGGCCTTCGCCGGGCTCTTCGGCCTCGACGTGGGCCAGGAAGAAGTGGACCGGGGCCGTGCGTTCGTCCACGGCGTGATCGAGCGGGCCGGCGACGACGCGCTCACCCGCCTGCTGGGCGACGAGCTCGATCTGCCTACGCCCGCCGAAGTCGACGCGCCCGGCCTGTGGCTGGCACGTATCGGCTTGATGGACTGAACGTCAGCGACAGAGACGCAGAGCGCTCAGGCGGCCCGCGCCAGCTCGTGGCGCTCCACCGCGGTGCTGATCGCACCCGCCAGCACGAGCAACTCGATGCTGTCGTCCCATTGCGGCGCGATGGCGTAGATGTAGTCCGCCATCTCCTCGTTCCGGCGCACCGTCGCCACCAGGTCGGCGAGCTGGAACATGTGCTGCACCATCCCGGTGCACGACAGGTCCGCCGGTGTCAGCGCCCGCACCAACGCGGCCTCGTCACTCGTCAGCGGGCCTATGAGCCCCTGCATCTCCCGGACGATCGGTGCCTCGTCGATCGTGTGGATCTCCCCCAGTCCCACAGCTGCCTCCCCCTCGTGTGGCCCGGGCACCCCCCCGTCCCGAGCCTCAACGGATCGACATGCTTCCACCCCCGGGGTGTCGGCCCAGTTTCCCGCCGGATGCAAGAAGGGTGCAGGAAAAAACCGCCCCGACGAGCACCGGCACCCAGACCCGCCGGGCGCAGAGCCTGCTCAGGCCTCGGCTTCTTCGCCGTAGTCGAGCACCCACTCGAGGGCCAGTTGCTCCCGTTCGGCGTCGCGCACGACCCGCTCGCTGTTGCGCCGGAACTGCGGGTCGTGCGGGGGCAGCAGGACCAGGCGGGCCAGGACCCGGTCGCGGAATTGCTCGATGACGTCGGGCGGCCCGTAGTCGCTCTGGACCTCCCAGTGCGGCGCAACGGGGCCGAGATACACGACACGCACGTGGCCGATGGGCTCGAACTGCTCGCCCTCTTCGACAACCTCCTCCTCGGCGTCCGGGGACATCGCACCTCCTGGCGTTCGGCGACCGGCGCCAGCGTAGCCCCGGGCGCATTACGCACGTTCTCCCTGGTCGCGGCGAAATCCCGCCCGAGATTCTTACGAAACTCCTATCGGGAGACCCTAGGAGCCGACCGGCACCTCCCGTAGAATGATGCGTGAAAGGGGAGCCGAACAATGAATACCGATTGGATGGCCCGGGGGAAGTGCAAGGAAGTTGCACCAGATACTTTCTTCCCCAGCGACGGCATGGGCGTGCTCGCAGCACAGCGGATCTGCGCCGAGTGCCCGGTCGCCGAGCCCTGCCTCGAATACGCGCTCGAGCACCACATCGACCACGGCGTCTGGGGCGGTGCGTCCGAGCGTGAGCGCCGCCGCATCCTGCGCCGCCGCCGCCTCTCCCTCGCCGTCGCCGCCAAGTAGGCCAAGGACGTAGCCCTCCCGGCCGCCCGCGCCAACCGGCCCCCTCGCATCCTCGCCTCCCCTTTTTCTCACCCCAGCAGCCGACGCCCGCCGTACCGCCTCCCCGGTGCTGGCACGCTGGCGCCGTGACCACGAGCCCGCGCTGCCTCGAGTGCGTCGTCAACGTCAGCGAGGGCCGCGACGAGGCCGTCCT
>DATAYX010000507.1:0-4243 GCA_036272355.1 Acidimicrobiales bacterium | reverse complement strand
GGGATCGAGCGGTGCGTGGCGGGCGACTTCTACAAGCCGGCGCACGGGCACATCTTCGGGGCGATCACGATGCTGCTGGAGCGGGGTGAGGCGATCGACGCCGTCACCGTGACCGACGAGCTCAAACGCTCGGGAGTGTTGGCCCAGGTCGGGGACCCGTCTATCTTCATTTCGCTGCAGGCGAACACGCCGTCGATCGCCAACGCTCGGCACTACGCGGAGATCGTCGAAGAGCACTCGCTGCTGCGGAAGCTGATCGGGGTCGCCGGGGAGATCGCCGACATCGGGTACTCCGTGCCCGAGGACGTGAAGGCGGCGGTCGACTCCGCAGAGCAAATGGTCTTCGACGTGGCCGAGCGGCGGGGCGCCGACTCGATGCACCATCTGCACGACCTGTTGTTGCAGGGCCTGGACCGCATTGAGGAACTGGGGCAGCGGGGGTCGGAGATCACTGGCGTCCCGACCGGGTACCACGATCTGGACCGGCTGCTATTGGGTCTGCAGCCATCGACGTTGAACATCGTCGGGGCCCGCCCCGGGATGGGCAAGACGTCCTTTGCGCTGGGAATCCTGGCGCATGTCGGCATGGTCGTGCAGCGGCCGGCGTTGCTGTTCTCGCTGGAGATGGGCCATCTGGAACTCACGCAGCGGCTGCTGGCGTCGGAGGCGGAGGTGAACGGCCAGAACCTGCAGAACGGCCGGATCCGGGCCCAGGACTGGGCCAAGATCGGGACGGCGGTGACCCGGCTCTCGAACGCGCCGATCTACATCGACGACAACCCGGCCGTGACGGTGATGGACATCCGGGCCCGCGCCCGTCGCTTGAAGAAGTCCGCCGGTGACCTGGGACTCGTGGTGATCGACTATCTGCAGCTCATGACCGGACGGGGGCGGGCGGAGAACCGCCAGAACGAGGTGGCGGAGATCAGCCGTGGCCTGAAGATCCTGGCCCGCGAGTTGGAGGTCCCTGTGGTGGCGCTCTCGCAGCTGTCCCGAAACCTAGAGACACGTACCGACAAGACGCCACAGTTGTCGGACCTGCGTGAGTCAGGTTCGCTCGAGCAGGACGCCGACGTGGTGATGTTCATCTACCGGGAGTCCGAGTACAACGACGAGGTGCCGATCGACCGGGCTGACGATGCCTTGATCGACGTGGCGAAGCACAGGAATGGGCCTACGGGGAAAGCGAACCTGCTGTTCTTGAAGCAGTACGCGAGGTTCGAGAACCACCGGGGCGTCTGACCGGCCGTTCGGTCCGGGTCGAGGTCTCGGTCAGCCCTGCTGCCGTCCGGTGGCCGGCAGCACAAAACGCTCGACGGCCTTCGCGAACCCCTCGTTTTCGTTGCTGTCGGTGACCCGACGGGCAGCGCGCTTCACCTGTGGGTCGGCATTGCCCATGGCGATGCTGAGGCCGCAGTGGGCGAACATCAGGACATCGTTGGGCATGTCGCCGATGGTGGCGATCTCTGATTGCTCGAGTCCGAACTGCTTCGCGAGCCAAAGCGCGACAAACCCCTTGTTGGCATCAGGGTGCGTGACGTCGAGGTAGTACGGCTGGGAGGCGGCGGCGGTTACGTGGTCGCCGAACTGATCATGGGCCGCTTCGCTTGCTTTTTGGATGGCGTCGTGGTCGTCGCTCACCCCGACGAGCTTGGCGACGTGATCGGACAGCTCGTCGTAGTTGTCGACGACGCTGGGGTCGAACTTGACGGTCCAGGCCTCCCGGTCGACGTGGGGTCCCTTTGGGTTCGTGACGAACCAGTCGGCGCCGCGGTACAGCCAGACATCGAGGTCGAAGGACTTCATGAGGTCGACGACCGGTCCGACGAGCTCCTGAGGGATGGCCTTCTGTTCGATCGTCTTCATGTCACGGTCGACCAGGATGCCCCCGTTGAAGGCGGCGATCGGGGTCTGCAGATCGAGCGGCTCGATGAGCATCTCCATGCCCTTTGGTGGCCGGCCACTGGTGACTGCGAACAGCACGCCGGCCTCGTGGAGCCGATGGACGGCCTCGGCCGCCGCCTTGGTGAGGACCTTGTCCGGTGTCACCAGGGTCCCGTCCACGTCCGCCAGAAAAAGACGGATCGGCCGGGGGCTCGACTGCGTTTCGGGATTGGCCGCGATGAGCTGATGGTAGTGGTCACACAGCGTTGCGTTCCGGGCCGCTCATCTGACGGTCACGGAGGGTGTCGTAATGGCTGCGTCGGTGCGTGGCGCGGGCCTCCGCCCTCGGCGCAGTGACCAAGCGACGGCGGTGAGGGCGAATACCCCCGCAACGACGGCGCCGATAAGTGGCGAGACGGCCATCGACAGCGCCAAGGTCGTCCCGGCCTCGCAGACGACGATTGCGGTGAGCGCATATCGATCAGCGGCCATGAAGGCACGATGGAAGTCCGCCAGCTCGGCGCTGGTGGTGATGGCGCGGCCAAGGAACACGGCCAGGCCGCGTACGAGCCCGAAGGCAATGCCGACGCTCAGCGCCACGTAGGGACTGCCAGTGAGTACCGCCAGCACGATCATGAGGTAGACGGCACTCGTCTTGATGTAGGTCGCCAGTCCCGCTCCGATTTGCCAACCGAATCCGGCGCCGTAGACCCATGGTCGGAATTGGTCGAGCCAGCGCTCATTGACCTGCCGATGGTGAACCGGGAGGCGAAAACCGCCGATCCGGGTGTCGGCAGCGACTGTGATCGCGCCGGCGACGACCGCGACTAAGACGAGCTCGTTGCCCGTGGTGACCAGGGCACCTAGCGCAATGGCGAGGAGCGCCATGACGACGCCGAGCGAGGCACCACCGAGCACGCTTCCCACGACGAACCAGATTGCGGTTGTCCGGTACCGGTGGCCCCGGCCACTTTCCGCCAACGGGGTGATCGTGGCGAGCATCGAGAGTCCGCACGGCGACCAGGTCGAACGAACTGCAGCGACGACGGCCACGATGAAGGCGGCAAGTGTGAGGTCGGCGTTCATGAACTGTCCTTTCTGGGTGGTGCGAACGTGGTCATGCAGGTGATCCAAGAAATGGGGCGGCCCCGTAGGTGAAGACGCCGCCGTCGGCCGCGACGAGCCAATAGCCGGCGTCGTTGCCGAACGGCGCCATTCCTACGACCGGCTGGTTCAGGCGGATAGAGCCCGCCGAGCCGTAGAAGACGGCATCGCCGTACGCGAAGATCCCACCATCGGCGGCCACCAGCCAGTACCCGTTGCCGGAGGGCGTGGCCGCCATGCCGACGATGGGTGCATTGAGGCGCATCCCTCCCATGGATCCGTGGAACGGAGCGTCGCCGAACGCGAAGATCCCACCGTCGGCCGCGACGAACCAATAACCCCGGCCGGTCGGTGTCGCGGCCATGCCAACGACCGACGCGTTTAGCGGGAGGCCGCCCATCGATCCGTGGAAAGGCGCGTCGCCGAATGCGAAGATGCCGCCGTCGGCGGCGACGAGCCAATAGCCCAGGCCTGTGGGCGTCGTGGCCATTCCGACGATGCGCGCGTTGAGCGGCCGACCGCCCATCGACCCGTGGAACGGCGCCCCTCCGTAGTCGAAGATGCCTCCGTCCGCCGCAGCCAAGTAGTACCCACCCGACGGGCAACTGACGGCGGCGACCATGGACGCGTTGAGCGGAAGACCGGAGGCGTCGCCGTCGGCGGGAAAGTCTCCGTAGGCGAACAACTTCCCGAAGACCGTCAATACGGCATAGCCACCGCTGTCGAGACTGGGGGCGATAGAAACGACAGGAACGGTGGGAGGGGCGGGAGTCCAACAAGGCTGGTTCTGCTCCGCCGTGGCGTTGTCGACGGCCACGGCTGTCGTGCACGAGGGATCCACCTGCCACGGGGGAACGCAGGCGACCACACGACAGACGATCCGACCCAAGCATGCGACGTTCTGGTTGCACTGCCCGTATCTGAACTGCAAGCAGCCGGTCAGGAACGAATTACAGCCCGCCTGTCCACACCCACAATTGGTCGCGTCGCATCCCGGTTCGCAAAACCCACTGCTGCATCCGGCGTCGCACGAGCACGTTGCATTGCAGTCCATGTAGTACCGCGGTCCCCCGCAGTAGGACGAATTGTCGGCCAGCCACCAGCCGCCCATCACGGTGTTCGCAGGGCAGTAGTTGTAACCGCTCACCGAGCAGCAGAACTCCGAGAACCCGGAACAGCATGTGCTCCCGCATCCGCACCCCGCATTGCCGCACTCGCAAATCGCTCCGTACGCCGTCCCCGGCCGGAGAGCGAG
>DATAYX010000506.1:0-8427 GCA_036272355.1 Acidimicrobiales bacterium | reverse complement strand
CGCGCCGGTTTGGGCGTCGGGCCTGCACCAACAGATGGCAACGGACCAGGTGACGCAGACGGCCCAGGCGGAGTCCTGGGTGGAGCACCACGTGCCCCGCACCGACCGGTTGCTCGTCGACGACACCGTCTGGGTCGACCTCGTCGACCACGGGTTCGACCGGCCCAATGAGGTCGTCTGGTTCTACAAGCTCGGTGCGATCAACAATCTCGATCCATCCGTGCGGCGCACCATTGGGGGCGGCTGGCGGGACTTCCACTATGTGATCGAGACGCTGTCCATGCGGGCCGCACTGGTGGGATCGGGGAGTCAGGCGCTTCCACAGGTCGCAGCGGCGGTGGCACATTCGCATCCCGTGGCCACCTTCGGCCGCGGCCCGGACGACGTCGTCATCCGCCGCGTCACGACTTCGACCGGACCTGGCAGCACTGCACGAGGCACCACGTCAGCAAACAACGCAACGAAAGCAGGGAACCACACATGACAGTTGAGGAGACTCCGACCCCGGCCCCGAGGTTCGCCACCGTCGTGCGCGGGTACGACCGGCTGCAGGTGGACGACTACGTCGAGCACCTGCACCGCTGGATCGAGCAGGCCGACTACCGCGCCCAACAGTGCGAGGTTGCGGCCACCCGCGCCAATTCGGAGGCGGAGCAGATGCGGCGCCGGCTGGCGTCGGTGGACGCGGGCACGCTGACGGCCACGCCGGAGTCCATGAAGGCGTTGGGCGACCGCGTCGGCAGCATCATGCAGTCCTCCTTCCAGGCCGCGAAGGACCTGCACCGCCGCGCCGAGGACGAGGCCCGGGCCCGAGCCGCTGCGGCCGAGGAAACGGCCACGCAGATCATCGCGGAGGCCACGATGCGCGCCGAGGAGCTCTCGCGAGCGGCCGAGGACCTCTTCGTCCAGGCGCAGGAAGCACTGACGCGGGCGAACGACGCGGCCTCCCGCGAAGTGGACGAGGCGAAGGCACGTGCGGCGACGGAGGGGAAAGACCTCCTCGAACGCGCCCGCCAGGAGGCGCGTGAGCTGAACCGGCTCACAGCCGAGGAGGAGCAGGTCCGCCGCGAGCAGGTGGCAGCCCTCGAGGAGCACCGCATGCGCGTCATGGAGGAGCTCGGCGTGCTGCACAAGCGGCTGGGCGACATCGGTGACGGGCTCTCGCCACCGCCGGCGCCCCGGAGGGCACAGCGGGCACAGCACGCACAACAGGCGGAGCAGCAACCGCGACAACCGCAGGGGGAGCTCAAGTCCGCCGCGCCCAAACGGGGCGCTGCGGGTCGTGACGACGAGACGACGGTCCTCGAAGCGCCCTCCGGGGCCGGCGCGAAGCCCACACGCAGGAGAGTGGCGTCGTCGAGCCGCTGAACCCGACCCGGTGGCCGTTTCCCGCGCCACCGGCCGATCTCCCGCCAGTGGCGCCTCGGCGACCATCCCGCTCTCTCCGCCCGCCCCAGGTCGCCCGCCTCGTCCTCGCCACGCTGGTGGCTCTCGGGGTCCTCGCGGGCGCTATCGCTCTCGGCATCGGCACCTCGGGCGGACCGGCCTCGCCGTCGGGCCATCGCCAGGCCGGCGCGGCACGGGCGTCCGCCACTGCCGATCCTGTCGACGCGCCCCGATGGGCGGCCGACCAGGCCTTCGGCGCGGCGCTGTTCTTCCTCGGCCACTACGAACTGCCGAGTGGCCGCGTCGCCCGGTGGGACCAGGGCGGCGACACGGTCAGTGAGGGCGAGGCCTACGCCATGTTGCTCAGCGTCGCCGCCGGCGATCGCCGGCGCTTCGACGCCGCGTGGAATTGGTCCCGCGCCCACTTGCTCCAGCCCGACGGTCTGCTGGCGTGGCACTGGGCGAACGGCACGATCGCGAGCAACGAGTCCGCGGCCGATGCGGACGTCGATGTGGCCTACGCGCTCGAACTGGCGGCGACGCGGCTGCACGAACCCGCCGACCTGACCTCCGCCGCGGCCATGGCGACGGCGATCGCCGGGAAGGAGACGACGGACACCACCAGCGGCCCGGTGCTCGTCGCCGGGCCCTGGGCGGTCGGCCCGCCGGCCTGGGTCAATCCGAGCTATGCCTCGCCCTGGGAGTTGGCCGCGCTGGGGCGTCTCCCGGGACAGGCCCAGAGCTTCGGGGCCTTGGTCACCGGCACCCGGGCGCTCGTCGGGCAGGTCCTGGGGTCGACGGCGTTGCCGCCGGACTGGGTCCAGCTCACCGACGCAGCCCCGGCCGACGTCGCACCGCAGGGCACCGGGACCGACGACCGCTACGGCTTCGATGCCGTGCGCATTCCCATCCGCTGGGCCGCTTCGTGCACGGCGTCCGAACGCCAGGCCGCGGCCAGGCTGTGGCCGACCCTGGGACCGCCGGCTCGCCGCGGCCGCCCGACCGTCGACCTCGGGCTGCGACGCGACGAGAGCCACGGGCGCGGCGCCGTGCAGTCACCGGTTGGCCTCGTGGCCGCCGCGGCGAGCGGGTGGGCCGCCGGGCACCGGGACGAGGCGCTCGGCCTTCTGTCCCGGGCCGAGGCACTCGACCACGCGCACCCGAGCTACTACTCGAGCGCGTGGGTGGCCCTCGGCCGCGTCTTCCTCCAAACAGGCCGACTCGGGACGTGCCCCTCCTGAACCACCAGTCCGTCCCGCTCGTCCTCTAGCGTCCGTGGCACCGTGACGACGTCCTTCGAGGACCTGGTCGCCGAGGGCGACGCGGTGCCGGTCGAGGGGTGGGACTTCTCCTGGTTCGAGGGCCGGGCCACCGAGGAGCGCCCGCCGTGGGGCTACGCCCGCCTGATGGGGGAGCGGATGGGCAGCGCCGGCTGCGCGCTCGACATCGAGACGGGCGGCGGGGAGGTCCTGGCCACCGTCCCGCGGCCACCGAGAATGCTCGTGGCGACAGAGTCCTGGCCGCCGAATGTCGCGGTGGCCCATCGGAGGCTCGCGCTCCTCGGCGCGCACGTGGTCGCGGTGGCCGACGCACCGACACTCCCGTTCGTCACCGGCTCCTTCGATCTGGTCGTGAGCCGCCATCCCGTCGTGATCCTCTGGGACGAGATCGCCCGGGTGCTCCGGCCGGGGGGCACCTATCTCTCCCAGCAGATCGGGGCGGGGACCAATCGCGAACTGACCGACTTCATGATGGGCCCGCAGCCGGTCAACCAGCGCCGCAGCACCGGGTCCCTGCGGGCCGCAGCCGAGACGGCTGGGCTCGACGTCGTGCAGCTGCAGTCCTCCGTCCTGCGCGTCGAGTTCTACGACGTCGCCGCCGTGGTCCACTTCCTCAAGAAGGTGCCCTGGACCGTGCCCGACTTCTCGGTCGGCCGGTACGAAGAGGAGCTTCGTGCGATGCACGAGCACATCGGGCGTCAAGGCGCCTTCGTGTCCACCGCCCAGCGGGTCCTGCTCGAGGCACGCCAGCCGGGCTGAGGCCCGACCCGCGCTCAGAGGGGACGGCGAATCCGCAGCCGGTTGTCGGACAGGGCGACCGTGAAGAGACCGTCGGGCGAGCTGTCGAGCAGAAGCGCGCGGAGGTCTGAGACGAAGTCCTCGAGTCGTTCCCCGAAGAGGTGGGGGGCGGTCGAGGACGTGGAGAGGACCCATGCCACGACGTCGTCGACTGTTCGTGTCATGCGCCGGTCGTCGGGCACGAGGACGATCTCTTCGGGCGCGAACCCGGCGCGCCGGAACACCTCGTCTTCGTCGCCCGGCGACGTGTCCCGGAAGCCCTGACCCGCCCGGCGATGCGGTCCGAGCCAGCGGCGGCGCAATGCGTCGATGGCCGCCTCGGGCACCGGAGGGTGCGGTCCGCCTATCGGCTGCTCGTCCGGCGGGCTGGCATGCCAGAGGTCGACCTGGACGACCGCCCCGCCCGGTTCGAGCATGTCCCGAACGGATGCCGCGACCCGCGGGCGATCCATCCAATGGAAGGACTGGCCGAAGGTGATGACGCGGAACGAACCGAGGGACGCGGGAAGCTCCTCGGCGCGCATTCGCACAAAGCTGGTGTGGTGGAACCCCTCTTCGGCTGCCGCACGCGCGGCCTCGCCCAGCATGCCCGGATCGGGGTCGAGGCCGATGACCCGCTCGAAAAGGGGTGCGAGCAGGAGGGCGACGTTGCCCGGGCCGCAACCGACGTCGAGCAGGCGCCCCCGGCCCTCGAGGCCGAGGTGCGTCGCCAGCGCGCCGGCGAGGTCGGGGGCGTACGGCTTGCGCCCGCGCCGGTAGTACGCCGCCGTGCCCTCGAAGACGGTCTCGTCCCAGTCCCAGTCTTCCCAGCCGTACGTGCTGGGATCCTCCGCCATGGGCTCAGTGTGACAGAGCCCGCTTCGACCGGTGCCGAACGGGCGGCACCCGCCGGCGCTCGAGAGCCTCAGCTCGCCTGGCTCACCGTGCTCATGTTGTAGTCGGGGATGCGCAGCGCCGGCATGACCGTGCGGTTGAGGTGCTCGCCGAACTCACGGCCAAGCGAGCGCACCGGCGTGCCGACCTCGGTGGCGCGCACCAGCAGGTCGACCGGGCTCTCGTTGAAGCGGAAGTTGTTGGCGGCCCCCACCACCGTGCCGTTCTCGACCACGTAGACGCCATCGCGGGTCAGCCCCGTCATGAGCAGCGTCGCCGGGTCGACCGTGCGGATGTACCACAGGCACGTCAGCAGCAGGCCCCTCTCCGTGCGGGCCACCATCTCGTCGACCGAGCCGCTGTCGTGATCCCCGCAACGCAGGATCAGGTTGTCGATGTACGGCGCCATCTCGGCGTTCGACTTGGCGGCGCCCGCCCGGTGGTAGCGCAGGCGCGCCAGCACGCCGTCGTGGAGCCAGTCGGTGCGCGGGCAGGGGAGGCCGTTGTCGAAGACAGACACCTCCGAGCTCGAGGCACCCGTCGCGACGAAGGGCTGACACTCGACGCCGGCCTCGTCGGGATCGCTGTAGAGGGTGAAGGGCAGCGACGTGATCGTCTCGCCCAACCGGGTCCCGCCGCCCTCCTTGGAGAACACGGTCCGGCCGTCCTCGGTGTCCTGGCCGCCCAGCGCGTCGTAGTCGATCATCGCCATCATGTCGCCCACAGCCGAGGGCGGCATGATCACCTCGTAGCGGCCGGCGTCCAGCGCGATCTGCTTCTTGCCCCAGTCGAGGCGGCGCCAGATCTCCTCTTCCATGGCCTCGAGCGAGGGGTCGATGCTGGGCACGCCCACCCAGGCCGACCCGCTGCCGTCGGCGGTCCGGCCGACCAGGTTGACCGCAGCCGTGGGCTGGGCGTGCGAGAGGCGCAGCCCGGTCGAACTGCCGAGGTACAGCGTGCCGACGTCGATCTCGGCGAAACCGGCCAGGACCGCGTCACGGCCCCGGGCGCGCGCGAAGGCGCCCGAGAGCGACGACAGCACGCCGTCGAGGGCGGAGGCGTCCGTCTCCTCGGGTGCCTGGTCGAAGCTGCGCCGGCCGGGCCCGCTGCCCGACGCGTCGACGAGAGCGAAGGCGTCCTCGGCCGGCGGGGACTGCCGGGCGTCGGACAGCGCGTCGGTGATCATCTCGGCGACGCCGTCGGTCCCGACCACGCCGGCGCGGGTGGCGGTGGCCGCGGCCTCGCCGGAGACGACGACGACGCTCACCTCGCGGGCGCGGTGGACACCGTTGGTCGTCGTCGTGTTGACCGCGAAGCGCACGTCGGCGTGACTGCCCTCATGGACCAGGACGACGCAGCCGTCGGCCCCGGCCTTCGACGCCGCACCGAGGCCCGCCTCGACGATCTCCTGGGCGGGGATCATGCCGGCGCCCCCGGAACCGGGTGGGAGACCGACGCGCGCGCCATCCTCAGCGCCCCGACTCGGCGCGGGCGTTGAGGATGTTCACCCCGCGCACGAGGACGGAGGGGCAGCCGTGCGACACCGGCGCGACCTGGCCCGGCTGACCCTTGCCGCAGTTGAACGCGCCGCCCAGTACCCAGGTCGACGTGCCGCCGACGGCCTCCATGGCGCCCCAGAAGTCGGTCGTCGTCGCCTGGTAGGCCACGTCCTTGAGCTGGCCGGCCAGCTTCCCCTTCTCGATGCGGTAGAAGCGCTGACCTGTGAACTGGAAGTTGTAGCGCTGCATGTCGATCGACCAGCTCTTGTCGCCCACGACGTAGATGCCGCGGTCGACGCCCGCGATGAGGTCCTCGGTGCTCGGGCCGTCGTCGCCGGAGTGGGCCAGCGACACGTTGGCCATGCGCTGGATCGGCACGTGCATGGGGGAGTCGGCGAACGCGCACCCGTTCGAGCGCCCGAATCCCATCGCGGCGGCGATGGCGCGGTCGAGCTGGTAGCCGACCAGCATGCCGTCGCGCACGAGGTCGAAGGACTGGCCCTCCACCCCTTCGCCGTCGATGCCGACCGTGGCGAGGCCGTGCTCGACGGTGCGGTCGCCCGTGACGTGCATGACGGGGGAGCCGTAACGCAGCTCGCCCAATTGGTCGAAGGTGGCGAACGACGTGCCCGCGTAGGCGGCCTCATAGCCCACGGCGCGGTCGAGCTCGGTGGCGTGGCCGATCGACTCGTGGATGGTGAGCCACAGGTTGGAGGGATCGACCACGAGGTCGTATTCGCCCGCGTCGACCGACGGCGCGGCCAGCTTCTCGGCCAACAGCTCGGGGATCCGGTCGATCTCGGCGTCCCAGTCCCAGTTGCCCTCCCCGGCGGGGCCGCTCAGGTACTCCCAGCCGCGGCCGACGGGCGGGGCGACCGTGCGCATCGTCTCGAAGCCCGCGTCGGAGAGGGCGAGCGCCTCGAGCTGGCACTGGAGGCGCACCCGTTGCTGGGTGGCGCGAGTCCCGTTGAGGTCGGCCAGGTAGGTCTGCTCCGAGACGGCGAGCAGCGACGCGCTGGTGTGCGCGACGACCGCGCGTTCGCCGAGGCGCCGGCTCCACTCGGTGAGGAGGGCGATCTTGTCGGCCGCGGAGACGGTCGTGGGGTCGACCCCGAACGTGCTCGACCACGTGACCTCGCCGTGCGACGGCTCGGGCGCCAGCTCGACGCGGCCACCCCCGGCCTGGCTCGTGACGCGGGCCATCTCGCGCGCCTGGCGCACGAGGCCGGCCGCCTCTTCCGGCCGCACGTCGACCGAGGCGGCGAACCCGACGGCGCCGTCGTCCACGACGCGCACCCCCATGCCGAAGTCGGTCCCATCGGCCGTGGTCTCAGGTTGTGCGTCATGCAGGCGCACGGTCTGGCTGCGGATGCGCTCGACGCGGAGCTCGGCGGCCTGGCAGCCCGCGGCCGCGTCCAGCGCGGCGTCGGCCAGCGCGGCGAGCTCGTCGGCCGCGAGCGGGCTCACCGCTCCAGCGGCCCGTCCGCAGGCCGACCGGCGACCGGGGTGTGCGGCGGAGTCGGCTGGCGCGCCGGGAGTCCGGCCGCGAGATAGATGGAGTCGATGAGCTCCATGGTCCGGATCGCGTCGGTCGCCGTGGTCGGGAACGACGCACCGTCCTCCACGGCGGCGACGAACGCCTCGAGCTGGAAGTCGTAGGTGGCCTTGCGGCTGAAACGCTCGCGGCGCGAGCCGAGCGTCGTCGTCACCTTCATGCGATGGCCATACTGCGGCCCGAAGGGATTGAACACCGACACCTTGCCGTTGTCGCCGATCACGTCGACGTGCATGCGCAGGATCGACGAGGAGAACATCGAACAGCCGATGTGGGCCCGGCCGCCGTCGGGAAGCGAGAAGTGCGCGTCCATGGCGCGGTCGACGCCGGGGGAGGAGAGCTTGGCCGAGGCGTTGATGACGCGTGGGCCGGGCGCGAGCAGGCGCAGCAGGCTGACGGGGTAACACCCCATGTCCATCGTGGCCCCGCCGGCGAGGGCCAACTGGTAGCGGATGTCGCCCTTCTTCCAGAGGGGCGCCGAGAAGGCGACGTCGATGTCGGTGATGTTCCCGAGCTCGCCCGAGCGCACGATCTCGACGAGGCGCTTGGCCAGCGGGTGGTACTGGTAGTGGAACGCCTCCATGACGACCAAACCCGGGGTGCCGTTGGCCGCGGCCGCCACGGCCCGCGCTTCGTCCGCGTTGGCGGTAAAGGGCTTCTCGCACAGCACATGCTTGCCGGCCTTGACCGCCTCGATCGTCCAATAGCCATGCAGGCCGTTCGGGAGAGGGTTGTAGACGGCGTCGATGTCCGGGTCCTCGATCAGGGCGGCGTAGGAGTCGAGGACGCGGGGAATTTTGTGTTTGCCGGCGTAGGCCTCGGCCTTGTTGCGGTCCCTGGCGGCCACCGCCGTGACCACGACCCGGCCCGTCCGGCCAGCAGGCTTGACGAGAGCGGTAGGTGCGATTTTGGCAGCCCCGAGGATCCCTATCCTCAGCACGCGGCGCTCACCTGGGGTTACAGGGGGCCACCCCGGCTAGGTCTCGGTCCGGGCAGTCACGAGTGAGCAACGGGGGCAGGTCCGAGGCAGGGCGTG
>DATAYX010000505.1:0-1570 GCA_036272355.1 Acidimicrobiales bacterium | reverse complement strand
GCGGGCACGACGACAGCGGCCGCCGGACATTTTCCCGCGCTGTTGCAGCAGACCCCTTACGGCAAGGCGTTCATCGTCTACGCCGCGGCGATCGCGCAGACCGACGTGAAGTACCTCGTGGACAGGGGGTACATCGTGGTTATCGCGGACGTGCGCGGCACGGGCGATTCGGGTGGCACGTTCGACCTCTTCGATCCGGTGCAGTCGTCCGACGGTGCCACCCTCGCCAACTGGGCGGCCCACCTGCCGCAGAGCAACGGTGAGGTCGGGTTGTTCGGCGAGTCGTACATGGGCATCAACCAGTTCCAGACCGTGGCGGCAGCGGGCAAGGCGTCGCCGATCAAGGCCATGTTCCCGATCATCGCGGGGAACGACCTCTATGCCGACACCGTGACCCAGGGCGGGATCCCCGACACGGAATTCGACGCGACGTACATCGCGTTGCTGTCGGGACTCAACCTGACCGACCCGGCCTTAGAACCGCTCGTGGAAGCGGCATCGAGCGGCAACACGCAGCTCCTGGCGCTCGGGCTGTTGGGCCTGTCGCCGGTCGAGGCCGCGCACAGCCAGGTACTCGTCGACTTCTTGAAAGAGGCCCTGTCCATCGAGACGGGCCAGGGCCCGCAGGCGTACGACGGGCCGTACTGGGCGGCGCGGAGCCCGGCGGGTGACCTGTCGTCCGTGGTGTCCGACCACATCCCCGCCTTCTTGGTGGGCGGTTGGAACGACCTCTTCGAGTCGGGCGAACCCATGAACTACGTCGGCCTGCAGAACCTGTACGCAGGCCGGCCGCAAGCGGCCGCCATGACGCCGGGCCAGCAGGTCACGCCGCGCTACCAATTGCTCATGGGGCCCTGGCAGCACGTCACGACGGGCTCGGGCGTGAACATCTCCGCGCTCGAACTCGAATGGTTCGACACATGGCTGCTGGGCGAGCAGACGCCCCTGTCGACGACCACGACGCCGCTGCACCTCGACATTCGCAACTCGGGTCCCGGCACGGGGAACTGGGTCGACGCGGCGGACTGGCCACTGCCCGACGCCACCCCGGCCTCGTACTACTTCGGTGCGGGGCGGAGCGGGACCGATGGTGTCTCGCAGAACGACGGGACGCTGTCGCAGACGGCCCCCACGTCGGGTACCGGATCGGACAAAGTGGTCTGGACCGGCGCGACGAGCCCCTGCGACATCCAGACGGACCAGTGGGGTGCGGGGGCCCTCGCGTTGGGATTCCAGTCCTTCCGCGCGAACGACCCGTGTGACCTGAACGACGTGACCCTGGGAGCGGGCCCCGGATCGCTCGTCTACACCTCGTCGCCGTTCACCTCCCCGGAGGTGCTGGCGGGCCCGATCGACGCGACGCTGTACCTCACGTCGGTCACGACCGACACCGAGCTGGCGGCCACCGTCGAGGCCGTCTCGCCCACCGGCGAGAGCCTGCCCATGTCGTCCGGCGCGCTCTTGGGGTCGATGCGGGCGCTCGATGCGGCCAGCACATGGACGGCCTCTTCGGGGGCGTTGCTCCGGCCCGTGCACCCCTTGACCCAGGCGTCGGCGCAGCCGATCGTGC
>DATAYX010000504.1:0-2443 GCA_036272355.1 Acidimicrobiales bacterium | reverse complement strand
GGCGCGAGATACATCAGGCGCTCGTTCGCGGCCAGCCCGGCCGCGACGAACTCGGCGAGGAAGTCGCGATGCTCGGCGTCCGAGGCGTACGACCAGCAGACGTGACTGCTCCGGCCCATGTCGCCCGGCCGGAGGCTAGATCGATCCCCCACGAAGCTGGACATTAGCGAGCGGCGACGCCCGTTTCCGGACAACTTTGTGACAAGTACGCGTCGGTCCTCAGGGCGCCGGAGCGGAAGCTTGGAGAGGCTCCCCCGTCCCCCGTCCCCCGGTCAGCGTGCGGGTGCGACGGTCCGAAGGACCTCTTCGAGGTGGTTGACGTAGAGGAGATGCCCCTCGCCGGGGCACTCGTGGAACACGGCGTCGGGGAGGCGCCCGGCCATGAAGCGCCCGTGCCCGATCGGCACGTTGCGGTCGGCGTCGCCGTGCCAGACATGGCAGGGCACGATGACATCTTGTAACCGGAAGCCCCAGTCGCGGGAGAACAACACGAAGTCCTGGGTGGCGGCCTGTGCCGCGGTCGCCGAGGAGCGGTTGGCGTCGTCGAAGAAGGCGGCCCGGACGTCGGCCCGCTCGAGCATCTCGACGTCGGGCGCCGGGAACCGTTTGGTGGCGGCTCGCAGCGCGGCGTCGGGCCAGCGCCGCACGGAGAACTCCTGGAGCCAGAACATGGGCCGCAGGACCAGGGGCGACTGCCGGGCCAGGAAGGTCAGGCCCCGGTTGAACCCCACCATGCCGACGTCGAACTCGGGGTCTCCCATCGGGCCCACCCCGCTGACGATCCCCGCCGCGGTCACCCGCTCCGGCAGGAATCGTGCGCAGGCCAACGCGTGGGGGCCACCACCCGAGACCCCCACCACGGCGAAGGAGTCGAGTTCGAGGTGGTCGGCCAGGGCCGACACGTCGGCGCCCCAATCGGACAGGGATCTCCCGGGGTCGAACGAGCTGTGGCCATAGCCGGGCCGGTCCGGGGCGATCATGCGGACCCCCGCTGCGGTGATCGACTTCTCGTCGAAGGAGACCTGGCGGCGCGAGCCGGGCGTGCCGTGGAACGCGAAGACGGGACGGCCGCGCGGCCTGCCCGCTTCGAGCCAGGCGAGCTCGCGACCGTCGGGCAGTTCCATGACCCGGGTGTCGGGCATGCCCGACCGTACCGCCCGGCGGGAGGTGCGACCCCGGCTCGTCAGGCGCTCAGTGCCGTCTCGGCGAGAGAGCGCTCGTCCTCCTGCCCGTCCGATGCGGCCAGCGCCGCGAGGTCGAAGGCGATCTCGTCACCGCCGTCCTCCGACGTCGTGGCCTCGTCCAGCACCGGCACCGGCACCGTCGTCGGCAGCGCGACCCGGGCGGACCGATCGACCCCGAAGACGATGGTGGCCAGTCCGGCCAAGGCGAAGATGCCGGTCACGACGAACACGGCGCGGAGGGCATGCACAGCGGCCGGCGTCGTCGCGCCTGGAACGAGTTGGGCGTGTCCCGCCACCGAGTTGAACACCGTGACGAGCACGGCGATCCCGATCGCCGCCCCGAGTTGCTGGGAGACGTTCACCAAGCCAGACGCCGCACCGGCGATCTCGGGCTCGACGTCCGCCAACGATGCCGACGTCAGGGCGACGAGCGTCGCACCGAACCCGGCGCCGATCAGCACGAGGCTCACCACGATCTGCGGGTACGTCGTGTGCACGCCGATCTGGGTGGCGAGGGCGAGGCCGACGATGGCCACCGTCGCACCCATCATCATGACGACCTTCTCGGGAAGGCGGCGCAGGAGGACCCTGCTCGTCAACTGTGAAGCGAGGAACACCGACGCCGGCATCGGCACGAACGCCAGTCCGGCACTGAGGGGGCTGTAGCCCTGCACATCCTGGAGGAACTGCGCCATGAAGTAGAAGAGCCCGTAGAACCCCGCATAGAGGAGCGCACGGGATGCGTTTGCAGAGTTGCGCGTTGCGTGCGAGAGGAGCCGCAGCGGCATGATGGGCTCGGCTGCACGGGTCTCGTGGTGCAAGAAGAACGCGAAGACGATGACGCCCCCGATCAGCGGCACCAGCGTCAGCAGACTCGTCCATCCTTTCGATCCCGCCTCGACGAGTCCGAGCACGACCCCGCTGACGCCGATCGTGCACGAGATCGCGCCGAGCACGTCGAAGTGGCCATTGCGACGCTCCGTCTCGACCAGCACGACGCGGCCGGTGAACCACACGGCGATGCCGATGGGCACGTTGACGAACATGACCCAGCGCCACGACACCAATTGGGTGAGGAGGCCGCCGAGGACGAGGCCGGTGGCGCCGCCGGCGGCCGAGACGGTCGTGTAGAGGGCGATGGCCCGCACCCGCTGCGCACCCTCGGGGAACGCCGTGGTCAAGAGGGACAGGGCACACGGTGCGGCGAGCGCGGCGCCCATGCCCTGGATCGAGCGGGCTGCGAGGAGGGCCCAGCCGCT
>DATAYX010000503.1:0-1630 GCA_036272355.1 Acidimicrobiales bacterium | reverse complement strand
CGAATACACACGTTGTCGCATCCGCGGTCGAAGGCGACGGCATCGAGGTAACCCTTTCGGGTGGGGACCGTCTTAACGTGGAGCAAGTCATTTTCGCAACTGGGTACAAGGCCAACCTTCCCAACGTCCCCTACCTCGAGTTACTCATTTCCGAGGTCGACCTTCTCGACGGCTTTCCGATTCTCGATGACACGTTGCAGTCATCAATCGCGGGTCTCTACTTCCCTGGATTCACTGCCACCCGTGACTTCGGTCCCTTCTTCGGGTTCACAAAGGCCTGTCCCGCGGCAGCTGCGATCATTGTCAACGCCTTGAACGTCTCCTGACCGCAGATCGATCTGTCGGGCTCGCCCATCGCCACGTCATGGCGCCCCCTCTCGGCGGTTCGGGGAGAGAGGACTGCGGAGGTTGCCCTGGCAGGCCAACACAACATCTTGTGGATCGCGCGGAAAAGGGCTTTAGCCCAGCCTTCGGCGATCGCCGAGCTACGACGAAGCGAGCGCCGCCACTTCGTCGAGCCCCTGGGCCAGGGCGTTCCACGACAAGGTCGCGCACTTGATGCGCACCGGGAACTTCACGACACCCTGCAGCGCCGCCAGCTCCCCGAGCTTGTCGAGGTCGACCTCCTCGGGCTCGCCGGCCAGCACCTCGGCACCGTTCGACTCGCCCCCGTGGCCGTCGCCCTCCAAGGACGCCTCGTGGATCGACATCATCCCCTTGAACGTGCCGATCAGCCGGCGCACCTCATCGACAGGCCGGCCCTTCACCGCGGCCGACATCAAGGAGGCCGACGACTGGCTGATGGAGCAGCCCGAGCCGGCGATCTTCACATCCGCCAACGTCCCGTCCTCGACGACCATCGACACGACCACCTCGTCGCCGCACAGCGGGTTGAAGCCCTCGACTCGGTGCGCGGGCGGGGACTCCAACTCGCCCCGGTTCCGGGGTGAGCGGTAGTGGTCGAGGATGATCTCGCGGTAGAGATCGTCGAGGTCTCCCATGCCCATCAGCCGAACAACCTACCGGCTTCCGTGAGACCCTCGATCAGCACTTCGATGTCGTGCTCGTCGCTGAACAGGGACAACGAGGCCCGGGCGGTCGCCTGCACGCCGAGCTTGCGCATCAGCGGCTTGGCGCAGTGGTGGCCGGGCCGCACACAGACGCCGAACTGGTCGAGCACCTGGGCCAGGTCGTGCGCGTGCACGTCGCGGTACGCCAGCGAGATCACGCCACCCCGGTCAGGAGCGGCCGGCGGCCCGAAGACCCGCACGTCAGAACCGAGCTTTTCCTCCAGGCGACCCAGCGCGTAGTTGGTCAGCGCCAGTTCGTGCGCCCGGATGCGGTCCATCCCGATCTCGTTCAAGTACTGCAACGCGGCGGTAAGCCCGACCGCTTCGGCGATGGGCGGCGTGCCCGCCTCGAACCGAGCCGGCGGCGGCGCCGGCCGGAAGCCGTCGAGCCTCACGTCGAGGATCATCCCGCCGCCACCGAGGAACGGCGGCATGTCTTCGAGGAGCTCAGCCCGGCCCCACAGCACGCCCAGGCCCGTCGGGCCCATCGTCTTGTGCGCCGAGTACGCCACGAAGTCCGCGCCCAGCCCGACCACGTCCGTCGGCACGTGCGGCACGAG
>DATAYX010000502.1:0-4502 GCA_036272355.1 Acidimicrobiales bacterium | reverse complement strand
CGCCCCACTCCCTGACCCGCCAGCTCGACCACCGGCTCGCGGTCCTGGAGAAGGTCGGCTACGTCGAGGGCTGGGCCCTGACGCCGGCGGGCCGCCAGCTCTCCCGGATCTACCACGAGAGCGACCTGCTGATCGCCGAGGCTTTGCGCGGCGGGCTCCTGGCGGACGCCGAACCCTCCGTGCTGGCGGGCGTGCTCTCGGCCGTCGTCTTCGAGCCGCGCCGGGCGAGACGCCTGCCCGGACACCACCACGGCCACCGCCACGGCAAGAAGCGGGGTGCGTTGGCGGACCGGCTGGGCGACAAACGCACCGCGGACCTCGGCCGCCGCTGCGAGACCCTCGCCGTCCTGGCCGAGCAGATCAGGGGGACGGAGGAGGCACAGGGAGTGCCGCGCACCCGCCAACCGGCACCCGGGCTGGCCACCGCGGTGGCCTCGTGGGCGAGGGGTGCATCGCTCGCGGTGGCCATGGCGGTCGCAGGGCGGGACGTAGGGGAACTCGCGCCGGGGGACTTCGTGCTGACGATGAAGTCGGTGGCCGACTTGGCCCAGCAGGTCTCGCACACGGCGGACGACCCAGCGGTGGCGGCAGCGGCCCGCGAGGCCGTCAATTTGTTGCTGCGCGGCGTGGTGGCGGGGGGGCTCCCCGGGGCCTGAGCGGCGACCCAGGGACGCTCTCGAAGGCCCGTTTTTCTCTGCGTGTCGCTCGTTGGGGGACATCCGCCACCGGCGAGTCACCCTCGTTCTAGGGTGGGCCGGGCATGTTCCCCTACTCCGATGAGCGCTTCACCGCGGACGAGGAGACGGTCCTCCGCCGGTACGTCACGAACCTCGACCAGCCGGTGTTCGCCCTGGTCAACCTGCCCGAAGTGGTCAAGGGCGCCCTCTTCGCCCGCTACTCGCGCTCGCCCAAGAGCCTGCGCCGGCTCTTCCTCGACGAGTTCGTCGGGGACCTCGACGTCTCGGGGGACGCGTCGGTCGACGCCACCGTCGGACTGGCGCGCGCGGAGCAGCTCTACGAGCGCGTCTTCGTGGAGTACGGCGACGATTCGGTGGCCCAGCTCGGCGGCGTCCATCTGGCGTGCGAGCAGGCGTCCAACGTGCTGTCCAAGGTGCTCGAATGGGGCCGCCTCATGGCGTACCTCGAGCAATCGACGCGCTACATCGCGTACAACCTGCGCCTCGACAACGGCCAGTACCGCTATTACCGGCCGCCCGAGATCCTCGAGTCCTCGCACGGCGCGCGGTTCGTGGGCGAGATGGACCGAGTGTTCGACACGTACGGCGAGCTGTTGCCGGTGATGCAGACATGGGTCGCCGAGAAGTTTCCGCAACACGCTGGTGACAGTGACTTCATCTATCGACAGGCGACGCGGGCAAAATCGCTCGACGCTCTGCGCGGGCTCCTTCCGGCGTCGTCTTTGTCGAACATCGGCATCTACGGGACGGGCCAGGCCTACGAACAGTTGTTGTTGCGGATGCGCGCACACTCGCTGCCCGAGGCCCGCTCGTACGCGGACCTCATGCTGACCGAGTTGCGCAAGGTGATCCCCTCGTTCTTGCAACGTGTCGACGTCGCCGACCGCGGGGGCGAGTGGTCCGCCTACCTGGCATCGACGCGCGACCAGACCCGGCACGTCGTCGCGCGACTGTGGCCCGATCTGGCGGACACCGTTCCCGTCGGAGAGGCCGCGCAGCCTGACCCGGCCGAGGCCGAAGAGGTCGTTCTGCTCGACTTCGATCCCGACGGGGAGGAGAAAGTCCTCGTGGCAGCATGTTTCTCCCAAGTCGGCTGTTCGGAACGCGAAGCAGCGCGGCGGGTCAGCCTGCTCGGGCACGACGACCGGGTAGGACTGCTGCGCGCGTATGTCGGCGACCGCCGGAACCGGCGCCACCGTCCCGGACGCGCCTTCGAACGCACCGATTACCGCTTCGAACTCGTCACCGACTACGGCGCGTTCCGCGACCTGCAACGCCATCGCATGCTGACCGTCGAATGGCAACGACTCGGCGTATCACTCGGCTACGACATGCCGGATCTGGTAGCCGAGTCCGGGCTTGGTGACCGATACGACGAAGCGATCACCCGCGCGGAGGATCTCTACTGGTCGTTGTTTCCGGAATTTCCCGAACAGGCGTCCTACGCGGCGGCGTTGGCGCATCGGATTCGTTACGTCCTGCAACTCAACGCACGCGAGGCAATGCACCTCATCGAGCTCCGCTCCGGCACCCAGGGCCACCCGGCGTACCGGCGGGCGGCACAGCAGATGCACCGCGCGATCGCCGAGGTCGCGGGTCACCGCGCACTGGCCGAGGCGATGTCCTTCGTCGATCACGGGGCGACCGACCTCGAACGCCTCGAGTCGGAGCGCCGGGCCGAGCGCCGGCGGGCGGAAAAATCTGCAACGCGTTGACCAGGAGGTAACCGCGTTCCCCCTGGTGGCGAGTATCTCAGACCTAGTTGACGCACCCACCCCCGGCTTGCCTAATGTACGGCTGTCCCCGACGCCCCAAAGGAACAACTGCAGCAGGGAACAGCTGATGCAGCAGGGGGGGATGTGCTGTGAGAGGCGGTGGTAGGCCCTGGGGGTCGAGTAGAGAACGTGTTGCTTGCCTGGCTACCCCGGGCCTGCAAGATGGCGCCAAAGACCCCAGGGCTTGCCCGCCCTAAACCTCCCCACAACCGTTCGACGATTTCTCCGGCTGCGCCGCGCTCACAGCGATTGAACGGTTGCACGGACCGTCTATGCTCCCGCGGCAAATGGCGACCAAGAAGAAGGCCAAAGTTGAAGAGATCGAGGCCGAGAGCCCTGACGCGGGCGAGGAACAGGACCCTGACGAGGAAGAACTCGATCTCGAAGACGACGAGCTCGACGACATCGAGGACGGGGACGAGGCGCTCACCGCCGACGACGACGACGATGACGAGGTCGCCGACGTCGAGGACGAAGAAGAAGACGAAGTCAACGAGATCCTGACCGCCTCGCCCGCGGCGGTGGTGGAGCGCTCGGGGGAGGGCGACGAGGAAGAAGAGGAAGAGGAGCCCGACGACGAGGACGTCGAGGCCAGCCTGGACGTCATCCTCAAAGAGCGCCTCGTCGTGGAGGACGAGCCCGAGGACGAAGAGGCGACCGACCAGGAGGACAAGACCGAGGGGAACGAGCGGGTCCTGCCCAAGCAACCCGACGAGTTCGTGTGCCGCTCATGCTTCCTGGTGAAGCACCCCAGCCAGCTGGCCGACAAGAAGAACATGCTCTGCCGGGATTGTGTCTGACGAGACGAGCCCGGACGATGCAGCGGCCACGAACGGCCTTTTGCGCCGCGCCCTCGACCTCTGCATCTTCGCTCCGGCCGGCGTGGCGATGAACATCGTCGACGACCTGCCCGGCCTGATCGACAAAGGGCGGGGCCGTGTCGAGCAGGAGATCGGCAATGCCCGCGTGGCGGGGGAGTACGTCGTGGGTCGCGTCCAACGGCGTGTGGCCGAGGGCCTCGACAGCCTGCTGCACAGCGGCGACGGCGCCGCACCCGAGGCGCCGGAGAACCCGGGCCCGACCGCTGCGGCTGCACCGCCGCCGGCGCGACCCGCTCCCGACGCCGCCGACGCGGCGACCCTCGGAGCAGCGCTGGCCGACTACGACACGCTGAGCGCGTCGCAGGTCGTCCGGCGGCTGGAAGGGCTCGGCCCCGAAGAGCTCCGCGCCGTCCAGCGTTACGAATCCGCCACCCGCCACCGCCGCACGATCTTGAACCGAGCCAGCCAGCTCCTCGAGGAGGGGCCGGCCGCGGCGTCCTCCGGCTGAACGCCGTGGAGCTGGCCCGTCCGGCGACCGACGCCGACCGTGCGTCGTGTGTGCAGCTGCTCGGAGACGCGCTGGCGCGCGCAATGTCGATGCGCGGCGGCCCCGCACTGGTGCGAGGTGCGACCGCCGAGTACCTGCTCGCCCGCTGGTCCAGCGGGGACGACCCGGCCGGCGTGTTCGTGGGGGAGTACGAGGGCGCCGTCGTGGGGGTGCTCGCCGTGGCCGCAGTGGACCTCGGTGGGCAGCGCCGGGGCAGGATCGACTGCTGCTATGTGGACGAGGACGCCCGCGGCGTCGGTGTGGGCAGCGCGCTCATGGAAGCGGCGGTCGCATGGTGTGACGAGGCGGGGTGCGCGGAGGTCGACGCCTTGGCGCTCCCCGGAGACCGGGCCACGAAGCAGCGCCTGGAGGCGTCCGGCTTCACGGCCCGCTTGTTGACGCTCAGCCGCCGGTCGGGCTGAAGCGGCGCTCCGCGTCGACGCGACGTGGCGGAGGCGGCGGAATGCGCAGGCCGAGCAGTTTGGCCAGTGCGGGTACCGCGCCCGCGGCGTGTCGGGCGGCTTGACGTGCGACCTCGTCGTCGGGGATCCCGGCCGGCTTGACGTTGCGGCGCACCGGTGAGGCAACGACCGCATCGAGCAGCTGCATCCACTCTTCTGGCGCCTTGTCCGCCGTCAGCGCCTCGCCGGCGGCACCGGCC
>DATAYX010000501.1:0-1502 GCA_036272355.1 Acidimicrobiales bacterium | reverse complement strand
CTGGCCGCTATCCACACGTTTCATCCGAAATCCACAAATTTCAACAGGTTTTCCGCCGACGAATGGGTTTCCGATTCGCCGGAAGGGGGTACACATTGCCTCGGCGGCCCTACCTTGCAAGGCCTTCCCCATCCTCCACTTCGCCGGCGCAACGCACGACCCAGGGTCGAGTGTCGTGCCGAGCAGATGTGCCGCCACGAACACCACGCCCGGGAGTGGCTTCAACCCTACGGCGTGCTCTGGACACCGACCACGATCACCACGTACTTCAACGGGATGTCGTGCTTCGCCGATGTGTACGGCCCGTACGTGACCAATCCCGACACCGCTCCCGCGCCGTTCGACCTGCCCTTCTTCCTCAACTTCACGGCGGCGCTCGGCATGGGCCTCAACGCCGTCAACATGCACACGCCGATGCCGGCCACAACCAAGATCGACGGCTGCGCGTCTGGCAATACGACTGACCCCGCCGCGGCCGGGCTACGGGCCGTTCGGTGCCATAGCGTCGAGTGCGGTGGAGTTCAGCAAGGAACTGTGCGACGACATCGCCGCCGGCGACATCTGCGTGTCGTTCCGGCTCTGGCGGCGGCCACAGGCCAAGGTCGGGGGCCGCTACCGCGTCGGCCGCGTCGAGATCGAGGTCGACGCCATCGACATCGTCTCCTTCGCGTCGATCACGAAGGCCGACGTCCGGCGCGCCGGCGAGGTCGACAAGGAGGCGCTCCGCAACCGGGCCGCCCACGCCGGGCCGGTGGCGGAGGACACGGAGCTTTACCGCATCGCCTTCCACGTCGCCCGCGAACTGGGCTGACGCGGCCCGGGCCGGTCCTTCGCCCACTCCCGGGTCGAGCGGGCGCCCCGGCGGGACCACCGCGGGCGCCGGTAACGTCGGAGCGTCGGGGAGGAGCAGACGGACTTGCTCGTCCCGCACCCAGTCGCCCGCATGAGGAGGAACAATGCAGCAGCGTCCCATCGGCAACCGGACGGTCAGCGCGATCGGCCTCGGCGAGATGCCCCTCTCCATCGAGGGCCGGCCCGACCGCCGCCAAGCGATCGCCACCATCCACGCGTCGCTCGATGCCGGCGTCACCATCATCGACACGGCCGACGCCTACTCGCTGAGTGTCCAGGAACACGGACACGGCGAGGAGCTGGTAGCCGAGGCGCTCGCCGCCTACGGCAAAGCCACCGACGACGTGATCGTCGCCACCAAGGGCGGACACCGGCGTCCCGGCGACGGAAGCTGGACCGTCCACGGCGACCCGCACTACGTGAAGGAGGCGTGCGAGGCGTCCCTCAAGCGCCTCGGCGTCGATGCCATCGGGCTGTACCAGTACCACCGGCCCGATCCCAAGGTCCCGTGGGCCGAGTCCGTCGGCGCGCTGGCCGACCTGCTCGACGAGGGCAAGATCCGCATGGCCGGCGTCTCCAACGCCTCCGTCGTCCAGATCGACGAGGCGCAGCAGGTGCTCGGCGGTCGGCTCGCGAGCGTGCAGAACCAG
>DATAYX010000500.1:0-9660 GCA_036272355.1 Acidimicrobiales bacterium | reverse complement strand
GCTGACCTAAGGTCCCAACGCAAATGCGTGTCCCCGACGCCACGCTCGACGAGGTCCGCCATCAGGGCTTCTCGCTGCTCGAGGGTTTCCTCGCCCCCGGCGAGCTCGAGGCCGCGCAGCAGGCTCTCTGGAAGCACTTCCCGGCGCCCGACGAGTATTTCGCCGACCCGACGAACTCCGGACACGCCCGCTTCGCCGGGAGCCAGTTCGCCGGCGTCGAGGAGTTTCCGTATCGCTCGTGGGACCTCAACCGCCTCGCCGTCCACCCCGACCTCGTCGATGCGGCCGAGCGCTACCTCGAGACCACCGACCTTCATCTCTACAAGATCGAGCTCTGGGCCAAGTACGCGGGGGCCGTCAACTACGACCAGCCCCTTCATCGCGACTACGGCAGCCACAGTCTCGTCGTGCCCCGCCCCGAACCGCGCTACCAGCAGATCACGACGTTCATCTACCTCAGCGACGTGACCGATGAGGACGGTCCCACCGTCATCGTCCCCTACGACGCCGGGAAGGACGTCGCGTACACACCGCTCTACCTCCCCTTCGGGGAGCTCGCCGGCTCGGAGGTGCGGTGCGTCGGGCCGGCGGGGTCACTCCTCGTCTACCGCACCGACATCTTGCACCGCGGCTCGAACTTCACGGCCGCTGGACGCGCACGCTTCTCGATTCTCGTCGACTTCCAGGTCCGCGGCACGACGTGGGGCGGCAAGATGGCGTGGCCCAAACAGTCACCCGAGCGCTGGGCCAAGTTCATCCCGCAGTGCACGGTGCGCCAACGCGACCTGTTCGGCTTCCCCCGCCCCGGCGATCCGTATTGGACAGAGGAGACACTCGCCGGCGTCGCGCAGCGCTACCCGGGTATCGACCTCTCGCCGTATCGCTGAAGCGGCACGGCACATCGCTCGGGCACCAACAGGAAGCGCTGCGTAAGATCGCGCACGGTGATCCACACCCGGTTCACGGAGGCCTTCGGTGTCGAAGCGCCGATCATGTCGGCGCCGATGGCGGTCGTGACCGGCGCCTCACTCGCGGGCGCGGTATCCGCCGCCGGTGCGCTCGGCACCTTCGGGGGCATGAATCCCGGCGGTCCGCAATGGCTCCGTGACGAAGTGGCGGCAGTCCGGAGCCAGACCGATCGGCCATTCGGTGTCGGATTCATCACGCACTTCTTGACCTACAGCGAAGAGCTCTTCGACGCCGCGCTCGAGGCGCGGCCTCCGGTCATCGTCCTGTCGTTTGCTCCCACTGGTGAACGGATCGGCCGCGCACACGATGCCGGCGCCCGGGTCATCTGCCAGGTCCAGACCATGGAACTGGTTCGTGACGCGCTCGACGAAGGTGCGGACGCACTGCTCGTACAGGGCCACGAGGCCGGCGGCCACACCGGGACAATGGGGCTCCTGCCCTTCCTCGCCAGCGCCCTCGAGGTCAGTGGCGACACGCCTGTCCTGGCGGCGGGCGGCGTGGCGAGCGGCCGCGCTCTCGCTGCGGTGCTTGCGGCAGGGGCGGACGGCGCCTCACTCGGCACCGCCTTCCTGGCCAGCCGCGAGGCCATCGACGTGCCCGACGCCTATAAGGAATGCATCGTCCAGAGCAACGGTGAGGACACCGTTTTCACGACCCTCTACGACGAAGCGCTCGGCGTGCAGTGGCCAAGACCCGTCGGTATGCGGCTCCGTCGCACCAAACACACGGACAAATGGCTGGGCCGCGAGGACGAGGTCGAGGAGCATCTCGAGGAGCTGCGCGGTGAGCTTCCAGAGATACTCGACTTCGAGCGGTTCGATCCCGAGGTGACCACGCTGCTCTACGGGCAATCGGCGGCCTCCGTGGCCGCCGTGCGCTCCGCCGGCGAGATCGTTCGCGGACTCTGTGACGACGCTGAGTCGCTCCTGCGCAACCGTCTGCCCGCACTGCTCGAAGAGCAAGTGTGAGCATGGCCGGTCGGTCGAAGTTCGAGTTGCACCGCGTGTACGACGAGGAACAGGGTCGCGGCTATCGGGTGCTCGTAGACCGGCTATGGCCGCGCGGGCTGAGCAAGGAGAAGGCGGCGCTCGACCTTTGGGAGAAGGACGTGGCACCGAGCGACGGGCTTCGACGCTGGTACGGCCACGAGCCGGACAAGTTCGCCGAGTTCGGCCGCCGTTACCGCGCCGAGCTGACGACTTCACCCGGCAAGGAGGCCGTTGCCCGCCTGCGATCGACCTCGAAGAAGAAGCCCGTCGTGTTGTTGACTGCGACTCGCGATGTGGAGCATTCCGGCGCTGCCGTGCTCCGCACAGCCCTCGCCGGGCGAGGGAGTGGCGGCCGCTGACGATGGCATCGTCCGGACCGCCGAGGGGGGAGTCGTCGAAGCCGGCGCTGATGCTGCCCCACGACGATCCCGTGGCCATCGAGTTGGCGCTGGCGGTCCACTTCGGCCAACTCGACATCCTCAAGAGCCTCCTCTCCGAGCGACGCGAACTTGCCTCGGTCGGCATGGTGGGGCGGAAAGGTGTCGAGGGCGGGTGGCGCACCCCCTTGCACGTGGCGACGGATTGGCCCGGCTATTTCCCGTCTGCGCCCGAGTCGGCCGCCCTCTTGCTCGAGGCGGGAGCTGATCCGAACCTCGACTCCGGGGGGAGCCGTCCGGAGACGCCCTTGCACTGGGCGGCGAGCAACGACGACGTGGACGTGGCCGTGGTGCTCATCGACGGCGGCGCCCGTCTCGACACACCGGGCGGATCGATCGGCACGCCGCTCGACAACGCAATCGGCTACGGATGCTGGCACGTCGCCCGGCTACTGGCCGAGCGCGGGGCACCGGTCGATCGCCTCTGGCACGCAGCGGCATTGGGGATGCTGTCCCGGCTCGACGAGCTGCTGGCCGCGGGAACGGCCCCAACACAATCCGAGATCAACCAGGCCTTCTACCATGCGTGCCAGGGCGGCCAGCTCCGGGCGGCCCAACGACTGCTCGCCGCGGGCGCCGACGCGACGGCGATCCCCGACTACGCGGGCGACGCGACGGCGCTCGACATGGCGCTGAACCCCGACACACGCCGGGAACAGCTCGCCACGTGGCTCAGGGAGCAGGGCGCCACGGCGAGCGCCGACGACGGCGGGTAGGGAAGAATCGAACGGGAAGCGACTACGCCGTGCCGTTCGCCGGTGACGATCCTGCCGCACTGCGCCACGGCGTCATGTCCAGACCGGGGTAGCGGGCGGCCACACCGGCGAGCGTTGTGTTGTTCCAGTAGGGATGGCCCGGCGCGGGGAAGCCCAACGCGGAGAGCTGCCGCACGGTGGCGCGGTTCGCGAAGCGGTGCCATGCCATGTCTTCGGCTGCGCTCGGCCACGCCTGTGAGCCCAGCCAGTCGGTCCCGGCCGGCTTGAACGAGACATGGAGCATGAAGCGGGCCGAGCGCGGCGCGGTCATGCGGACACCCCGGTGGTACACGTCGGGCCGGTACGCCAGCACGGATCCGGCTGGTCCGGCGGCGGGAACCTCGGCACCGTAGAGCTCGGCGTAGTCGGTCAGGCTCAGATACGTCCGCTCGACGGGGATGTCGCGGGTAAGTCGACGGGACACCAGGCGGGTTGCCGCGTCTGCGGTCACGTCGCTCAGGTAGACGAAGAGTTCCAGGTGCTGGTAGCCGACGTCTGCCCGCGGGACGACCAACGTGTGGTTGCCGTAGTCGGCGTGGAGCAGTTGCTCGTCGGACTCGGCACCACCGGCGTACTTTGCGCTCAACCCGGCCTGGTACATGCGCAGGTCGGTGAGGGCGAGAAACTCTTCCGCCAAGTCGATGAGTCGCTCGTGCAGGACCAGGTCGTTGAACGCCGCATGCTCGAAAGGGAACGTCGGCATCACCGAGTGCGAGTCGGCGCGAAACGGCGCATTACGCGCGGGATCCCGATCGTCCGCGAAGTCCGCGGCGCTCGGAAATTCGCGCCCGAGACCCTTCTGCGCTGCTTCGACGGCCTCGGCCGGCAGCAAGTGCTCGAGCATGCACCAGCCCTCGTTCTCCCACTGTGTCTTGGCTTCAGCGCCTGCCACGGTCGTCATCCGCCTGCGGGGAGTGGTTTCCATGCTTGCACCGGCGTCCAGCAGGTGCCTTCGGGCGGCTGCTCCGGCTGCGGCGGGCGACACTGCGCGGTGCTCGGAGGGGAGTTCACGTGCAGCCGGACCACCTGATACTGATTTGGGCCGGAGAATTTGTGCGGGCCGTAGGTCAGGACCGGCGAATAGCCGCCTGGGAAGTCCTTGATCTGTGACATCGCGGTCACGAAGGTGCGGCGATTCAAGTTCCTTCCGGCCGCCTTGACAGCTTGGGCGAAGAGGTGGATTTCCTGACACCAGCCCTGGACCGGTCCCTGCTCTTCGATGTCGTCGTTGAGGTTCCCCTTCGGGGTCTCTGGATACGCCTTGTGCCAAACGGTCCAGCAACTCCGCACGCCGGGGTCGTAGCCGCCTTGCGCGTACGGCCGCGGGTCGTCGATGCCACCGAGCGTCTCGGTCGTCACGCCCTCCTGTCCGTTGAGTGCCTTCCCGAAGGCGCCCAGGAGCCCGAGGGAGGTCTCGATGGAGTTCTCGTAATCCGACAGAAGGAGCTTGGGGTAGTACTGCTGTTGCGTCTCGGCCACGAGTACCGGCAAGAACGCATTGAACGGCATGAGCGGGACCACGGACGTCACGCCGGCTTGGTGCAGCTTCTCGACGACGAGGGTGGCGTCGCTGCCGGTCGCCGCGGACTCGGACGTCTGCGCCGGAATGGTCTCGATCAACGGCGTTACGCCGCTCCGCCTGAGGTCTGGGAGGAGCGATTGGTGCAGGGCGGCCTGGTCACTGGCGCGGTCGCCGACGATCACACCCACCTTCCCCTTGCCGCCGATGGTTCCCTTGGAATTACCCCATGTCACGAGCGCCCGCAACACGCCGGCGTCGTCAGGACCGGTCCACCACAGGTAGGGCGACGCCGACTGTGTGAAGGACGAGACCGTCGTCCACTGGCTGAGGAGGGGCGTGTGACCTTGCTGGGCCACGCAGAGTTGGTTGACACCGGTGTAGGTCCCCACCCCGTCGAGCACTGCGAAGACCGCCGGGTTTCCCTGGGTCCAGTCGACGCAGAGCTTCTGCATCTCTGCATTGTTCGCGGGGTCATACGACGTGATGATCGGGTTGATCGTGCGCCCGTTGATCCCGCCGCCTTGGTTGATCTGGTCGACGAAGAGGTGGATCGCCTTGGACTGTTCCGTGTATTCGAAGTCTCCGGCGAACCCGTACGTGGAAGCCAATGCGTCCAGGTTGGCAACCGGGAAAACGACATTGATCGTCGAATCGGTTACGCCTCTCGTGCTGGTGCTGGCTTGGGACACAGGCACCGCGCCGAAGGCCAGACCGGTGCCTGTCAGCGGGAGCGACAGCGTGACCGTGGCCAATGCGACACCCAACAGAGCCGCGACTCGAGGCCGCCCCTGGTGGGCGCACCACCGCACGAACATCATCTGCACCTCGCCTCTTGCCCCCGATCCAGGTCTCCCGACCTCCGCACCACAACGGGCCTCGCGGCCCGCTCGTGCGCCCGTAACTCTGTCAGGATGCCATCCACGTTGCCTCCGCGAGAGGCAGGCCCGTTCAGGGCTGTACGCAGAAGGGCGAGAGGCTGTTGATGGTGCTCTCGGTGCTGGCGCTGGACTTGGTGCTCGTCCAGTTCGACCCGACCGACACGGTGACCTCGAACCAATAGTTCGTGCCCGAGTTCAAGGTGCCGCTCGTCCACGACGTTGCCGCGACGCCGGTGGCGATGGCGGTGTAGGTACCGGTGGCCGAAGTGGTCGAGTCGTAGACGGTGTAGGTGGTGGCGTGCGTGACCGCGGTCCAGCTCACCTTGATCGTCTTGGCGGTGGTCGGGGCGTTGCATGCCGCCGAGACTCCCGTCGGGGCCGATGGGACCGTCTGCGAATGGGACTCAGCCGAGCTCGCCGTCCGCAATGTCACCGTCCAGTTCGTCGCCGGCCAGGCCGCGCCGGTACTGGACCCGAGCAGCAGGCCGACGAGGGCGATCGGGGTGGCGACGAGGAGGGTGCCGCGTCTCCCCTTCACGCGCCCCTCCTCGTCGCCTGACCGATCCCGTTCTCGCTTAGAGCAAGCGAAGATGGATCAGCTCGTCCAGCTGTCGGTTGCCGGCGTCGTCGTCGAGGTCCCGGCACCCCCCGTGGCCGTCACGGCGGTGAAGGACGGCATGGAGAAAAAGGTGCTCGCACAGGCTGCGGGCGTAGTCGTCCCCATGCTGGCGTCGTTCGTGAGCGTCACGGCCAACGGGTTGTTTGCCTGCCCGCTGGCGCCGACGGTGAGCGCGGTCGTGAGCGTGTGCGAGCTGCCCGACGCCGCCGTCGAGAAGTTCCAGGTGACCTGGCTGGGCGTCGCCGCCAGGCATCCTGTCTGCGTCGTGGTCAGGGCGCTCGTCGTGTAGCCCGTGGCGTAGGTCGCGTTGGTGGGCAGCTGGACGGCCGTGATCGTGACCGGGTAGGGGTTCGGGTTGGAGATCGTCACGACCACGTCACCGGTGCCGCCGGGGTACATCAGGTTCGTCGCCGATGGCGACGCGACGGCGCTGATCGTGAGGTTCGAGATCGAGGCGGACTGGCCCTCTCCGGAAGAGCCCGAGTTCAGCCCGACGACCCAGTTCGTCGCGGCATACGCGCCCACCCCCGCCAGGAGGATGCCGCACACCGCGGACACGATCTTTGTACGCCGGGTATACCGGAAGGCTCTCTTGTCGTGCGTCGCTCGCTGCACTGGTCTGTCTCCTTGCGCCGACTGGGAGGCGCGCTCCATGAACTGTTGCGTTGTGGATCGGAGACTGCGCGACCGCCCTTGAGCGACGTTGAGGGATTTGGACACATGCGCTGCCAATACCTCGAAGAGGCGCAGGTCAGCGCAGGGTCGGAGAGCCCTCCAGAAGCTTGACGGCCGCTTCGCGGTCCGCGACGCCCAGCTTGCGCAACACGGCGCTGACGTGGGAACGCACGGTGGTGGCCGAGATGAACAACCGTGCGCCGATCTCCTCCGTGCTCGCGCCCGTGCGCATGAGCTCGAGGACGTCCCACTCGCGCCAGGTCAGCCGGGCCGCGACATCCCCGGGCACGGCGACGCGTCGCTCCTCGCGGTCGCGGAACTCCTCTACGAGCCGCGTCACCAAGCTGGGCGGCAAAGGCGTCTCGCCGTTGAGCACTTGGCGCAAGGCCCCCGAGAGCGAATCCTCGTCCATGCCCTTGAGCAGGTAGCCGGTGGCGCCCGCACGCAGTGCGTCGAAGAGGTCTTCATCCTGCCGCGAGACAGTCAGCATCACGACCGCTGTGCCCGGGAGCGCAGTGGTGATGCCTCGGGCGGCCGCGATGCCGCTCCCCGGCATGTTGATATCGAGCAGGCAGACATCGGGGCGCGTGGCCTTGGCTTCTTCGATGGCCGCGTCGCAGTTCGCCGCCTCGGCGCAGACGACGAACCCCTCGCTCCGTGCGAGCGCCGCTCTGACCAGGGCGCGGGTCCGGGCGTGGTCGTCTGCAATCAGGACGTTGATCGGATCGGTCATCGGAACGTCACTTCGAGGCGCGTGCCGCGACCTGGGGCGGAGTCCACTGAAAACGACCCGCCGATCGACGCGGCACGCTCTCGCATCGAGACGAGACCGAAGCGCGTTGCGTCGACATTGTCCGGCTCGAACCCGCGACCGTCGTCCGCGATGACGAGTCGATGACCATCGCACAGCTCACGCATCGTCACCGTGACGTAGTGCGGATCCGCGTGCACTGCGGCGTTCGTCAAACCCTCGCGCACGATCCGGAGCAGCTGTTCGGCGGCGTTCGCGTCCACCTCGACATGCTCGTCCAGGTCGACGAGCACGGGGACGCCCAGCCGGGCGCCGAGATCCTCGGCGGTCTGGGTGAGTGCAGCGACCAGGGACTGTGGAGTGCTCAACGAGAGCACCGTGATGGCGCGGCGTGCCTCGTCGAGCGCGCGGTCGGCGGCGCCAGAGAGCTCCTTCATCTCACGGGGCGCGCCGCTCCCCCTTGCCTTGGACGCGATGAAGGCGAGCTCGTGGGCCAGGCCGTCGTGCAGGTCGCGGGCGACCCGGCGGCGCTCCTCGGAAGTGGCTTGGCGCTTGAGCTCTTGGTGCGCCGCCCAGTTCGCCAGCGCCATCTCCATGAGGTGTCCGAGCGCTGTGAGCTGCTCGATGCAGCCGTCGGGGGTGTCCGAAGCCCCCGTGACGACCTTGAGGACGCCGTGGACAGCACCGTCGAGGCATACCGGCACCCACGTCCCACGCCGCACGGTGTCGCCTGGCACCGCGGTCCATTCCCGGGAAACCGGCCGGCGCGTGCGCGTGACGACGTCGACCGCGGGTGTGTCGTCGTCGGCGTCTACTCCCGCGTCCGCCAGCGAACCATCGCCACCGAAGTGTGCGACGACCTCGGACGATGCATCACAGACCCGGACGTACCAGGCATCCGACGCCGTGCCACCCGGTAACGAGACCACCTGAGCCGCCAGCTCGGTGGTGACGGCGGCGATCGAATCTGGGCCTCGCAGGAGCGCGAGTTCGCGGGCCGCATCGTTCATCGCTTCCGACTGGTGCAACAGCTGTCCGGTGCGTCGGTTCGAGGCCTCGAGGCGCTCTCGGAGAGCATGGATCGACACGGACATGACTGCCGCGATCGCACCGAGGAAGAGCAGGCGCCGAGCCGTCGACGCCGCCCCTTGTGGCGTGCTGAGTGTGACGACCGTGAGGAACACGACAACCAGTGCCACGATGATCGCCGAGTCGCGGCGCTCCCCGTACATGGCCACACCGACCACCGCCAGGAAAAAGAGGGTGCCGAGGCCACTGGTGGCGACTCCGCCGCTCGCCATCATCAGCGCGGCGACCGAGGCGACGTAGCAGGCCGCGGTCAGGCACAGGCTGTAGCGGCGGGATGTGAGCACGAACACAGTGGCGGCCGCTGCCAGCGCGACCGCCGACATCCAGAACCACGCCATGTCGGTGGGATTGAGGAGAGCGCTGAGCTGCCCTCCGACGGCTACCAGGGCAAGCGGGAGCACGCGGCCCAGCCGATGCTGAGACGATCGGTTCGGCCAGACTCCCGACGCGTCGTTGCCCGCTTCGTCAGCCGTGGCCATGTCCCCCCTCTCCGTCCTGCAGAGCCGTCCCGGATGGGACCTGCCTGATGGATCGGGTTATTTTCCCACCCGCTGGAGCCTCCAACACGATTTTGCGTGCTGCTGCAACCGAAAAGCAACGACCCCCGCCCGGCAGCGGGCGGGGGTCGTGCACATGCTCGGCGCGTTTGCCTTCTCTCACTATCGGCTTCGAGAGGGGCGAGGTCCAGCCCTTGGCGCGTCCATTCTTCTCAACGCCACCAGTCGTTTCGCAGCCCGATATCTGGCCCGATCGCGCCTAGTCAGGGACATGGCCGGGGCCCGATCGGAGGCCCGGCTGCTTCCGCACCCAAGTTGGGGCGAACGCAAAAGACGAATCAGTCCCCCGATCGCTGCGCCTCGAGCCGGTCGAGAAACCGTTCCATGCCCGATGCCACCTCGTCCTGGGCCGTGTCGAAGCCGGAGGCCTGGTCGTAGGTCATGGCGAAGGCGAGACCCTGCATTGCCGTGGCGACGAG
>DATAYX010000499.1:0-2569 GCA_036272355.1 Acidimicrobiales bacterium | reverse complement strand
GACCGGGTTCGCGAGCAAGGACGTCGCGTTCTTGCGCGGCGTGATCTCCCGCGTCGAGTCGACGCTCTGCATCGACCAGAACCGTCTGTTCGTGACGGGCTACTCCAACGGGGCCGTCATGGCGTCGGTCCTCGCATGCGTGGACGCCGCCCAGGTCGCTGCGATCGCGCCGGTCTCGGGCATCGCCAACCCCACCGGCTGCAGACCGTCACGGCCGGTGCCGGTGGTCGCCTTCCACGGGACCTCGGACCCGCTCCTCCCCTACACCGGGGGGCTGAGCCCCGAGGCCTACAAGCTCCCGCTCCCCCAGGGGACCAAGGGCAACCTCAGCCAGCTGTTGGGAAACAACGTGCCGCAGTCGACCAGAGGCCCGTCCATTCCGAAGTCGACCGCAGCGTGGGCGACGCGCGACGGATGCGCGTCGACGTCGACGACCCGTGTCTACGCCAAGAACGTGGCGCTCATCTCCTACGCCTGCCCGAACGGGGCCACGGTCTCCTTGTACCGCATCAGGGGAGGCGGCCACACCTGGCCGGGCAGCGTGGTGGAGAGCAAGACGAACACCCTCGGTGCGACGACGATGGCCATCTCGGCCGACAAGATCATCTGGAACTTCTTCCAGTCCCACCCGCTCAGGCACTGAGGCTCGACGCAAGGGCCGCACCTCGTCTGTGACGGACCGCCGTCGCAGATCTTCACACAACCACAACGTGGCTCTGAACTGGTGCTTATGTGGTGCGGGCACAATCACTCCGTGCCCCCGATCGTGTTCGAGTCCTGCAACAGCACGTGGGTGTTCGACGAGGAGCACATGCGGTTCCGCCGCATCCTGAAGGGAATCGAGGTGGACCAGCGCGTCGTCTGCACCGTGTGGCGTCCCTATTTCGGCCTCGAGGCTGCCGACGACGCTGAGGCGTTCACCGTGTTGCTGAACCCCGAGGGCACCCGCCTAATCCGTTCCTGGCGCCACACGGGGAAGTGCACGCAGTGCGGCGGGCACGTCACGGTCGAGCTCTCGCTCGAGGACATCGGGGCGGCACTGGCCTAAGCGGACGGCGGCTCGGGCTTCTGGCCGAGCACGCGGAGCACTAAACGGCCCACCCGCCCGGGTGGCCGGCTCCGCTGCGCCGTCAAGGCCTCCTTTTCGTGGGTGCGGGTGAGCGGGCCCCCCAGCCGCCAGTAGCGCCGCCCCCCGCCCGTGTAGCGCACATAGTCGGGCACCGGCGGCAACTTCTTGCTCGGTGTGCGCGGCCGTTTGCCCTTGCGTCCCATCGCAGCGGAGCGTCAATCGGTTAGGTGGGACGTGTCGTTGTAGCCGCGCAGCACCCACCGTTCAGGGGTCACCACGACCTTGGAGATCGACGCGTTGTCGGCGCCGACGAACGCGAAGGGCTCTGACCCGGTGGCCTGGGCCAGGATCTCGCCGATGGCCGCCCCATGGCAGAACACGACGACCCGCCCGCCCGGATGCGCGGCCGCGATCCGCTCGACGGAGCCGCGCAGGCGTCCGCCGAACACGTCGCGCGACTCGGCCCCGGGCACCACATCCCACCGCTGTTCGGCGAAGACGCGCTCGAAGAGGGGGTCGCGGTCTGCGGCCTTCTGCCGGAGGAGGCCGCCCTCCCATTCGCCCAGGAACACCTCGCGCAGATCGGCGTCCACCACCGGCGTCATCCCCGTGCGGTCGACCAACGGCGCCGCCGTCTCCGAGGTACGGCGCAGATTGCTGACATACATGCCGTCGAACAGCTCGTGGCCCAGCCGCGCCGCCAGCATCTCGGCCTGGTGTCGCCCGACCTCGGACAACGGCGGATCGCCCTGCCCCTCGACGAGCTCGAAGGTCTCTCCCTCGACCGAATCGGCCGACGCGCCATGGCGCACCAACAACAGCTCGGTCGACCCCGGAGGCCCCACGTAGGGGCGCTGGCTGAAGCTGCGCGGCGTGGAAACGGTCACTTCCGGCGAGTGTAGGAACCGCGACGCTTCGGGTGCGAGGCCGCCCTCATCGGCCGGCCCTGTGCCATCGACGGGCAGCTGCGCCGATACGGCGGAGCACTCCGGTGAGGCGCCATGATCGACTCATTCTGAGGTCCGCCATTGCGGCGCGCAGGTGCTGGTTCTCCTCGACGGCACCGGCCAGAGCGCGCCGCTGCTCCTCCAGCTCCTCCCGGCAAGCTGCGAGGTCGTTCTCCGCTTGCGAGACCGCATCCGTCGCTCGTTCGAGCGCTGCCGCCGACGCCGTGGCCGCCGCCGCCGCCTTTTCCTGGACGGCCGCCCGAGCCTCTATGGCTTCGATCAGACGCTGCTCGAGTCGTCGCTCGCGCTGGAGGATCTCTGTGGCGAGGAGTCTCGGTTCCTGCTGCAAGCTCAGCGGCCTTCGCAGGCCGCGGTCCCTGTCGCGACGCGGAGTGTGCGGCCAACTCGCCCACTGACACGCTCGGAGGTCTGCGGCCACCCTGGTCACCGGGAGCTGCGTCGACGCGAGCACGAAATTGAAAGAGAGCTGGTCGCGCCGCGAATAGCGGAACACGTGGTCCATCCAGACGCGCATGGTTGCCGTCAGATCCGG
>DATAYX010000498.1:0-2136 GCA_036272355.1 Acidimicrobiales bacterium | reverse complement strand
GAGCCAGTAGCCCTGTGCGTCGGGTGTGGCCGCCATCCCCACCATCGGCTTGTTGAGCTTCAACGCACCCGTCGAGCCGTAGAAGGTGTTGTTGGGATAGGTGAAGATGCCACCGTCGGAGGCATCGAGCCAGTAGCCCTGCGCTCCGGTCCAGGTGTCGAGAAAGCCCTGCGTGTGGCCCGCGGTGTCCTGGAACCAGCCGGCGACGATGCAGGCGACGGGCGAGTAGCACGCCGCGCTCTTGGCGAAGGAGCCCGTGCCGCCGTCGCTGCTTGGCAGCGCCGCCGCCATCCCCGCCCAAGTGCCTCCCTGGAAGGTGGCAGCGAGCGCGGCTGTGTGGCCGCCCGTGTTGTTGTAGTCGCCCGCGGTCATGCAGAACGACGGCGTCGGGCACGAGATCGTTTGGAGGTCAGCGAACCGGTTTGATCCCGAAGCCGCATTCGACGGTACAGGCGCGGCGGCGGCCGACCAATTGCCGCTGGACAACTGGTCGATCAAGCCCCCGGAACCCCCCGCCGTGTCGTCGTACAGGCCCACCGCTGCGCAGCTCCCCGGCGCAGGGCACGAGATGCCGTTGAGCGTGGCATCGTTGTTCACGGAGTCGGAGGGCTCCGGCGCCTGGCTCGCGGTCCACATCCCACCGCTGTACGTATCGATGAGTCCCCCGGCTCCCGCCGTGGTCCTGTAAGAGCCGTCCGCGACACAGAAGCCTGTCGTCGGGCACTGCACGTCAAAAAGCTCTGCCTCCGGAGTGGAGGTCGTGTTCGACGGCAGAGGTGATGAGTGGGCCGACCAGTTGCCGTTGGCGAGCTGCGTAATGAGCCCGTCATTGCCTGAAGAGGACGTGAAATATCTGCCCACGGCCACACAACCACTCGACGAGCACGAGACGTTCGTGAGGTTTGAATCGGGCGTCGCGTTGATGTCGGCTGGCTCCGGAGAAGCCTGGACGCTCCACGTGGAGCCCGACAACGTGGCGATCATGCCGAGGTCGTCGCCGCTCGAGTTCTGATAGGTCCCCACCGCGACGCACGACGTCTGTGACGTACACGACACCGATTGCAGGTAGCCGAATGTCGCCGCATTCTTGTCGCCCGGGAGAGGCCCCTCGGCCGCTGACCAACTGGTCCCGTTGTACGTCTCGATGACCGGAGCCTGGCCGCCGCCTTGCAAGGCGTACTGACCCACCGCGACGCAGAAGGTCGTCGTGGGGCAGGAGACGGCCCGACAGGGAGTGGTGGCGATTCCGCACCGGTTCGACCCCAGCCACAGGCCCTGGGACGTGCCGGAACCGGCATTCGCAGGTTGCGGCGCCTCGGTCACGTTCCAAGAAGTTCCGCTCTGTTGCTCTATCAGGCCCCATGCCCTCGGAACGGCATCTAGGTACCAACCGACGCTGATGCAACCGTTCGCCTGCGGACAGTCCGAGCTGGCGATGTAGACGGCCGGGTTCGTTCCAGCATCCGCCGGCAACGGTGCTTGGGTCGTCGTCCACCCCTGGGTCGGCGGCGCCGCCGCCGCCGGAGTCGCCGGCGCGATCAGGACGCCCAACCCGGCGAGCATCACGACCACACCGAAAATCGGGGCGAAGAGTGAGTGCAGCGTGCCGCCTCCACCACGCCCCGAGTTTCCTGCCCGACGAGTACCCATGGCCGTCTCCTCCCCGGCCGCGCTTACCTGAGTCGCGGCTGTGTGGCGGATGGTAACGGACGTGTGACCTCGGTGCTGAGAAATGTGCATCCCGGGATGCCGGGGGTCCCTTGGCCGAGCCTCTAGCCGAGTGTCACGTCCTCGTCGCCCCAGTACGCCTCGACGGCCGAGATCAGCCCGTCGTCGGTGACCGTGAAGATCTCGACGCCCCGGATGTGCATGGTCGAGCCGCCCTCGAGGCCGATCGTGATGTGGAAGCGGACGCCGGCCTTGTCGGCGACGGGGTGGCATTCCTCCACCTCGAACGTCATGGACTCGCAGGCGTCGAAGGACTGCTTGATGAATGCGTGGATCTCGTCCCGGCCGTTGTGGACGCCGGATGGGTACGGGTCGACCTGGACGGCGTCGGCGGTGAAGAGCGCGGCGTACTTGTCGGCGTCCCTCGAGCTGGCGGCCTCGGCATAGCGCGCCATGGCCTCTCGGAGC
>DATAYX010000497.1:0-9074 GCA_036272355.1 Acidimicrobiales bacterium | reverse complement strand
CGGTCGTCGTGGCCCAGGCCGAGCGCCAGGCGCCAGTGCGCCATCGACAACACCATGGAGCGATGGGTGTGCCGGACCGCCTTGGGCCGATCGGTTGTCCCGGAACTGAAGACGAAAACGGCGTCGTCGTCTTCGGTCATGGCGTCGGGGGGCGATTCGGCGTTGCTGGAGCGGTCGACGACCGCGGGGGCGACATCGGCATCGAGGTCCAACACGCGCTCCTGATCGAGGCGTTCCGCCAGCAAGCCAACGCCATCGCCGTCGGCCACACCGTAACGCGGCGCCGTCAAAGTCAACGCGGTCTCGACCTCAAGCGCCTTCCACGCGACGTTGAGCAGGACGGGTGCAGCGCCGAGCATGCTCGCGGCGTGCACCACCACGACGAACTCGGGCCGGTTGGACGTCATGAGGGCCAGGCGGTCCCCCGGTCCGACGCCCTGTGCGGTGAGGTGGCGCGCCGCTGCGTTGCTCGCCCTCTGCAACTCGGCGTACGTCCAGACGTCATCACCCGCGACCACACCGGGATGATCGGGAAACTGGGTGGCTGCAGACTCGAGCCCGGAATGCATGAGGCCCCGGGTCATGGTGGAAACAATCTTCTCCGAATTGAGATCCAGCGTCAACACGATTGAACTGTATGGTTATCGCCATGAGGAAGACGGGGCCGGCGTGGTCCACGTGACCGACGCCGGGGCCGGGACGGTCGACGAGTCCGTCCGCGCCGAAATCATCGACACGGTGCGCAAATTCGTGCAACGCGACGTCATTCCGGTCGCGTCGGATCTCGAGCACGCCGACGCGTACCCCGAGGAGATCGTCGCCAAGATGCGGGAGCTCGGCCTCTTCGGTATCACCATCCCGGAGGCCTACGGCGGTTTGGGTCTCGACCTCCTCACCTATGTCGGGGTGATCGAGGAGCTCTCGTACGGCTGGATGAGCCTCACCGGCATCGTGAACACCCACACGATGGCGGCCACGCTGATCATGACGCACGGCAGCGAGCAACAGCAGCAACGTTGGCTCCCCTCGATGGCCTCCGGAGAGCGCCGTGGCTGCCTGTCGCTGTCCGAGCCCGACGCGGGGAGTGACACGCGCAACCTGTCGTGCCGGGCGCAGCGCGACGGCGAGGAGTACGTCATCAACGGCACCAAGGCCTGGGTGACCAACGGTGAGCGCGCCGGCATCGTGGCGTTGGCGGCGCGGACCGAGGAGGGGATCTCGGCCTTCATCGTCGAGAAGGAGCCCGGCCCGCGGTTCGAGGGCATCTCGGTGAGCAAGAACGTCAGCAAGCTGGGCTACCGCGGGGTCGAGACCGTCGAGATGGCGTACTCGGATCACCGCATCCCCGCCACCAACCTGGTGGGCGAGGCTGGACGGGGCCTGCCGCAGATCCTCGGCGTGCTCGAGATAGGTCGCATCAACATCGCGGCGCGCGCCGTCGGGGTCTCGCGGGCCGCCTTCGACGCGGCGCTGGCCTACGCACAGCAGCGCGAGACGTTCGGCAAACCCATCGGCGAACACCAGGCGATCCAGCTGAAGCTGGCCGACATGGCGACCCGGCTGGAGGCCGCACGGCTGCTGACCAAGAACGCGGCCGAGCGCAAGGCCCAGGGGCTCCGCTGCGACGTCGAAGCCGGGATGGCCAAGCTCTTCGCGAGCGAGACGGCGCTCGAGCTCAGCATGGAGGCGATGCGCATCCATGGTGGCGTCGGGTACACGACGGATTTCACCGTCGAGCGGCTCTATCGCGACGCACCGCTCATGGTGATCGGCGAAGGGACCAACGAGATCCAGCGGCTGGTCATCGCCCGCGGGCTCCTGGCCCGCGCCCGGGCTCAGGGCTGAGGCGCCGGGTCCTTCGTTTCCCGCCCGGACGACCCGGCGAGCTCCGCCAAAACGGCGTCGGTGTGCTCACCCAGCTGGGGGGCCGGAGTCGACGGCCTGACGCGCACATCGGAAAAGCTGACCGGCCCGTTGACAGAACGCTGTTTCGGCGCTCCGTCGCCGTCCCCGAGCTCGACGATGCCGTCGTTCGCCAGGAGCTGAGCATCCTCCAGCACCGCCGCCGGACCTTGGGCCGGCGCCCACCACACGCCCTCGCGGTCGAAGCGCTCGGCCCAGACATCGAGCGTCTCGCTCGCGACGATCTCGTCCAGGGTGGCGATCACCTCGACGCGGTTCTTGCGGATGGCGCGGGCGTCGGCAAAGCGCGGGTCGGCCAGCAGGTCCTCGCGGCCGAGCGCGCGGCAGATGTTCCCGACATGGCGGTCGGCCTCCAGCCCGGTGAAGAAGAGCCACTTGCCGTCTTTGGTCTTGTACGAGTTCATGAGCGGTGTCTGGTTCGAGTGCCGGGCCTCGGCCGGCGCGACCTTGCCGAGGTTGGCCTGCAGGCTCAGATCCCAGCCGAGCACATAGCTCCCCGTCCGCAGCAGCGACACCTCGACGACGCGGCCGCGACCGGTGTGGCGCTGCTCGAGCAAGGCGGCCAGCAGGCCGGCCAGTGCAGCGAGCCCGCTGATGTGGTCGCCGATGCCGCCGCGGGCGTTGAGGGGGACGCCTTCGCTGTTGGCCAGCTGCACCGACAACCCCGATCGGGCCCAGAACGCCCCGATGTCGTAGGCCGGCCGGTTGCGGTCGTCGCCTCGGAGCCCGTACCCGCTGACGCTGCAGTACACGAGGTGCGGATGGCGTTCGACCGTCGCGTCGGGCTCCAAACCGAGGCCGTCGAGTGCGTCCGGACGAAGATTGGTCAAGAAGACGTCGGCCGTGGCGAGGAGTTCTTCGAGTGACGCGCGGGCGCCTTCCTCTCGCAGGTCGAGCACGACGCTGCGCTTGCCGCGGTTGTCCTGTGCGAAGGCGGGATTCGGAAAGTCGTTGTCACCGATGCCCAATGAGCCGAAAGCGCGCCGCATGGGATCGCCGGCGGGCGACTCGACCTTGATCACGTCGGCTCCCCAGTCGGCCAGGAGGGCGGCGGCCGACGGTGCGGCCACCCACACGCCCATTTCGACCACCCGCAGCCCGGCCAGCGCCGAGAGGCCCTCGCGCTCTGACGCGGTCATACGAGGCGACCCGCGGCGGCCCGCTCGCGCAGGGTGTCCTTCATGACCTTGCCGGTGGCATTGAGCGGCAAGGCGTCGACGATCTCGACGACGCGCGGCACCTTGTAGTTCGCCATTTGGTCGCGGCTCCATTCGATGATGTCGTCGGCGGTCACCGGATCCGATGTCACGACGAAGGCCATGCCGACTTCGCCCAGCCGATGGTCGGGAATGCCGATCACCGCGGCCTGGCGGATCGAGGGATGGCGCAGCAGCGCGTTCTCGATCTCGGCCGGGTAGGCGTTGAACCCGCCGACGATGAACATGTCCTTGACGCGACCGACGATGCGCAGGCGGCCTGCGTCATCGAGCACGCCGAGGTCGCCGGTACGCAGCCAGCCGTCGGCCGACAGCACTTTTACGGTCTCCTCAGGATCGTCGAGGTAACCCGCCATGACGCTGCCGCCGCGCAAAAGCACCTCGCCGGCCTCGCCGGCAGCGACGTCGCGGCCGCCTTCCTCGACGATGCGCAGCTCGAAGCCCGGACGGGCCCTGCCGACGGTGGTCGCGATCGCTTCGGGGTCATCACCTTCCGACGTTGCGCAGGCGGTCCCGCCCTCGGTGAGCCCGTATCCCGTGATGATGGTGCGGAAGGGCAGCTCTTGCTGCACCCGGTGGATGAGTTTGACCGGGATGTCGGCCGCGCCCGTGACCGCGACGCGCAGACTCGAGAGATCGTGCTGCTCACGGTCGGGGTGGTCGAGGATCGCCTGGTAGATCGTCGGCGCTCCGGGCAGCACGGTCACCCTTTCCCGTTCCACCCTGGTGAGGACCGCGTCGACGTCGAACGCCGCCTCGGGCAGCATCGTGGCACCGGCGACCACGCTGGCGAGGATGCCCGCCTTCAGCCCGAACATGTGGAAGTACGGGTTCACCTGGAGGTAGACGTCGCCCTCCCTCAGGCCGCTCATCGCCACCCAGTCGCTGGCCACGGTCAGAGTGCGGCCGTGGGTCATCACGACACCTTTGGGCACGCCGGTAGTCCCCGAGGTGAAGAGAATGTCGGAGGGGTCTTCCGGTCCGAGTGCTGCGCTCCGGCGTTGGACCTCTTCGAACCCGACCGGCGTGGCGCGGCCGAGATAGGTCGTCCAGTCCACCGCGATGTTGTTGGCTTCTTCCCTGCGGCCGCGTGCCAACACCACGGACTCGAGCGCAGGGAGCGGGACCCCCGCACCTTCGAGCAGGGCCAGATAATCGGTACCCAAGAAGTCGGTGACGGTTACCAATGTCCGGGCACCGCTCCGCCTCAGGATTTCAGCCGCCTCATGACCCTTGAAACGCGTGTTCACGGGAACGAGTACGGCCCCGGCGGCGAAGATGCCGAGGACGGCCACAACCCACTCGGCGCAGTTGAAGCACCAGATGGCAACCCGATCGCCCTGGCCGACGCCTGACTCGACCAGGGCAGCGGCGAACCGCCGGGCTTCTGTGGCGAGCTCGGGATACGTCAGCTGCGTCGCGCTGTCGAGCACGGCGACCTGCTCGGCGTACCGCTCTTCGGCCGCGGCCAGGAGCGCCGGAATCGACGGCCACTCAAGCCGCGCCGCCTCCGTCATGCGCGGCCCGACCCAGAGAACATGCGGGCGTTTGAGAACGTCCCTCTTTCCACGCAATAATGTTACTTTCAGTCGGCGACCTCACAAGAGTGCCGGGTGGGAACGCACGCACGCCGCGTGGAGGGAGACGAGATGACCACAGTCGCGCCCGCGCCGTATTACGACCCGTACGACTTCGGAATCGACGCCGACCCATACCCCATTTGGAAACGGCTCCGCGACGAAGCGCCGCTCTACTACAACGAGAAGTACGACTTCTATGCGGTCAGCCGCTACGCAGACGTCGAGCGCTGCAGTGTCGAATGGGAGACCTACAGCTCGGCCAAGGGCTCCGTCATCGAAATCATCAAAGCAGGCATCCAACTGCCGCCTGGCATGTTCATCTTCGAAGACCCTCCGGATCACGACCTGCACCGTGGACTTCTGAGCCGCGTGTTCACACCTCGGCGTCTGGCTTCTATCGAGCCGCAGGTGCGCGCGTATGCGGCCCGGACTCTCGACCCCCTCGTCGGGAAGGGCGGCTTCGACCTCATTGCGGACCTGGGAACGGAAATCCCGATGCGCACGATCGGCATGCTGTTGGGCATTCCCGAACAGGACCAGCAGGCGCTTCGGGATCAAATCGACGAGAGCCTCCGGCTCGCCGACGGCGTCATGCCCGTCACTGCCGCAACGCAGGACCTCAGCACCTCCGATTACGGGGAATACGTCGACTGGCGAGCCGAGAACCCATCCGACGATCTCATTACCGAGTTGCTGACGTCGGAGTTCACCGACCGGGAAGGGACGGTGCGAACGCTCACGCGCGACGAGATCCTCGGGTACATCGGCCTCCTTGCCGGAGCCGGTAACGAGACGACGACGCGTCTCATCGGTTGGGCCGGCAAGCTGCTCGCCGAGTTTCCGGAACAGCGGCGCGCGATGGCCCAGAGCCCGGAGCTCATTCCCAATGCGATCGAAGAGATCCTGCGCTTCGAGGCGCCCTCACCGGTGCAGGCTCGTTTCGTCACGAAGGACGTGGAACATCACGGCCAATCCGTGCCCGAGGGGAGTGTCATGGTGCTCCTCAACGGATCAGCCAACCGCGACGAGCGTCAGTTCGAGAACCCCGATGTCCTCGACATCAAGCGCAAGGTGGGGCGGCACCTCAGCTTCGGCTACGGGCTGCACTTCTGCCTCGGCGCACACCTAGCCCGGCTCGAGGCGCGCGTCGCGTTGGAAGAGCTCTTGCTGCGGTTCCCCGAATGGGACGTCGACCTCGACAACGCCGTGCAGGCACACACCTCTACCGTTCGAGGGTGGGAGAAACTGCCGATCATCACGCCGTGAGCCGTGCGGCGGGCTGCGCGGCCAGGGTGGCGATCAGCCGGAGTTGCTGACCGCCGACCTGAGGCGGGGGCCGGCTTGGAGCAACCACCCGCTCACGATTTCGTCGAGCGCGTCGAACTGATCCTCGGTGACGTACAAGCCGCGGGTCGGCAGCGTCGCCCCCAACTCGACAAGCACCGGCCGCAGGTGCACTTCGACCGCCAGCGCGTGCTGCAGGCCGGCACCCACCATGACCGGCACCACGGTGACGCCGTCGAGATCTGTCGTGCTGAACCAGTCCAGGAACGACTTCAGCAGGCCCGTGTAACTGGCCTTGTATGTCGGCGAGGCGATGACTGCCAGGGCGCAGCTCCGGATGCCCTCCACTGCCGCACGCACATCGGCGGAAGACCAGTCGAAGAGGTGGGGACCCAGGTCGGCAAGGTCGACGGTCATGCGCTCCGAGCCGGCCAGACCGGCCGCTTCGGCGGCTGCGGTCGCGACGGCCTCGGCAACGATCAGCGTGCGCGACCGCGGCTTGGGATTCCCGACGACGACGCCGACCTTGCTCACCGGAGAACGGGGATGATCTGGGGCAGCTCGGCGCTGGTCCGGATACCGGGTTCGGCCGCGCAGACATACGGGATGGCATTGACGGGTCGGTGCGCAGTGAGCCCCGGGGACGTGGCTGCCCACTGCTCGGGCGGCACGGGGAAATGGATGTCCAGGTCCAACGGCGTGTCGCCCTCGACGAGCACGTGCCACCCGGTGGCCCGCAGGTCCCAATCCGGTTCGACCTCGGGGGTCAGATACCAGTTTGCGCTGAAGCACAGGAGGGGCCGCCCCCCGTGCATACCCGTAACCTCCAGCCTCTGAGCCGCAATCGTGCCCGCCTCGACCCGACCCGCAGCGATATCGGTCGCCTTGCGGGCGACAGCAACCTGACCCTTCGACACCACCTCGTCAAGTGGGAGGGAGAGCGCGTCGGCAACCACTCCGAGGGAGCCCGCGAACGAGGCGCCCCCATGGGCCTCCACACCGCGGGGGTCGAAATGCGACGGATCGCGTCCGAAGCCCATGAGGTCGAAGATCATCTCGGGTGAATTGCGCGACGACATGTCGGCGAATTCCTCGATCACGAGTCGGTCCAGTCGGCGCTGCATCGACAGCAGTACGAACGGCAGGGCCTCGGTGATGAATCCGGGGCTCGAACCAGTACTGAACAGCGTCGAGCTGCCACGGGCACAGGCATCCTCCAGCCGGGTTCGTACCTCCGGATCGAGTCCAGCTGGCCGGTGGAACTCGCTACGCGTCGACACGACGTTCGCACCCGACTCCAGCAGCCGGACGATTGCATCAGCGTCCACGCGATCCCCCATATAGAGGACGCAGTCCGGATGCAGGGCGAGAATCTGATCGAAGTCGCGCGTCGCCGCTACGCCGACCGGCGGTAGTCCGCACAGCTCTCCCGCATCCTTCCCGGCCTTCGCGTCCGAATAGACATAGAGACCCACGAGTTCGAGATCTGGATGCTCGATGACGGCCTGCAAGGAACGCAGGCCGATATTGCCGGTCGCCCATTGGACGACCCGATAGGGGGCACTGCTCATATTCGACTTTCCATCCCTCCCGACCCTCTTACGGGCCAATGCCGACGCTATTGGATTCAGGTCCGTCCCGGCGCTGCCCGCATGGCATCGGGCCGAATCCGGTGGGACAATGCCGACCTGATGACGTTTTCGTCGCAGCCCCGCCTCGCCCCGGTCCCCTTTGCCGAATGGGACGACGACATGCGCGCGACGCTGTTGTCGCACCTGCGACGGCCAGAGCGCTACCTCTCGGGGGCACCCGACGCGCCGCCAATGCCGGTCGTACTCGAGTTGTTCGCCAACCACCTTCCGTTGAGCGAGACATTCCTGACCTTCACCGACATGATGGCAGGCGATCAGTCGAAGTTGGAACCAAGGATCCGAGAGCTCGCAATCCTCCGGGTGGCATGGCGCACGAGATCCGGCTACGAATGGAGCCAACATCGCCGGATGGGCGCAGACGAAGGCCTCTCCGAAGCGCAGCTCGATGCGTTGCCAGACGAGCCTTCCTCAGCCTTGTGGTCCCCAGCGGAGCGCGCCGTACTTACGGCTGCAGACGAGATGATCGATTCCTTTGCCGTCAGCGACGAGACGTGGGCTGCCCTTACGTCCTCGTTCGAAGCGGCTCCCCTCTTCGAACTTCTCTTCGTAATCGGCGGCTACCTGTGCCTGGCGACCGTTCTCAACAGCATCGGCCTGCGCGGCGACATTTCCGAGGCATCGTGAAGGCGGTCCGCAGCGGTAGCGGCGCCGTCCGCGTCGTCGAGCTCGACGAGCCGCCGGGTGTGGGAGAGGTACTGGACATGAAGGCGACCAGCATCTGCGCCTCGGACCTCAGCTATGTCCGATTTGGCAGCACCAACGTTCTGGGCCACGAGCTGGCGGGCCGACGCCCCGACGGAACGCCTGTCGTGGTCGAAGCGATCTACGGCTGTCTCGCATGCGATCAGTGCCGGCGGGGTGCCTACAACCTGTGCCCGACGCACGGTCAACGGGCCCTCGGGATCTTCGCCGATGGTGGCATGGCCGAGCAGTTCCGAGCTCCACCCGAGCGCTTGGTCGACGTTCCGCCCGGGCTCGACCTACGCGACGCGTGCCTCGTGGAGCCGACGTCCGTTTCATGGCATGCGCTTCGACTTGCCGACACCGGCCCCACCACGCGTGTCGCCATCGTTGGAGCTGGCGCGCTCGGACTGCTGGCGGTAGCCGGGGCGCGGAGGATGGGGGCAGCGCAGGTCGCCCTCGAAGCGCGACACCCGCATCAACGCGAGGCTGGCGAACAGCTCGGTGCAACGGTGGGCGGAGCCCCCCAGACCTACGACGTTGTGGTCGAGGCGGCTGGATCCCAGGAAAGCTTGGCTCGCTGCGGTGAACTCGTAGCTCCCGGCGGGACCATCGTGGTGCTCGGTGTGCACTTCGGTCCTGTGCAGCTCGACTGGATGCCTCTGTTCAACAAGGAGGCCAGAGTGATCCCGTCGCTCGGCTACTGCGCCCACGACGGGGTGCGGGAGATGGACGAG
>DATAYX010000496.1:0-3542 GCA_036272355.1 Acidimicrobiales bacterium | reverse complement strand
CGCGCCGGCAAATCCTCGTGCCCGCAAGCTCTTGAGCCCGATCACGTCGTTCATCGACCGCATGCGTGAGCCGGTCCGCTGACATGAAGGTCCCGACGACTCGGTAACACGCGCCGCGATGCTGGTCGCCTCTCTTGAGAGAGCACAGCGGAGGTCACCCGCGCTCGAATGGCGGAATCCTCGAGCACCACGGACGCGAGCTCGCCCCGCGATAGGAGCGGCCACCCAACCGGTCGCCGCTTGACTGACGGCAGTTTCGGGTAGGTACACACCGTCGTTGTCGGATTGCAGGATGGGATCATGGGAGGGGCTGTGGCGACCGTTACCGCAACGCCGAATCATCCGGGTCAGGACCCCGGGTCCACCAAACCAATTCGGAGTCTCGTACCCGCCCGGTTGGACCGTCTCCATTGGTCACGCTTCCACACTCGGTTGGTCGTGGCACTCGGCGTGGCCTGGGTACTCGACGGCCTCGAGATCACCATCGCCAGCAACACCGAAGGTCTCATCAGCCAGAAGCAGGCGCTGAACCTTTCTTCGTCCGAGGTCGCCTTCGCCGTGGGCACCGTCTACCTCCTTGGCGAAGTGGTTGGAGCCCTCTTCTTCGGCCGGATGTCCGATAAGTACGGGCGGCGCAACCTGTTCATGATCACGCTGGGTGTCTACCTGTTCGGAGGCGTCCTCACTGCTCTGACGTTTGGTCACTCGGGGGGCTGGGCCTACTGGGTGTGGTTCTCGCGGTTCATCGCAGGCATGGGAATCGGGGGCGAGTACGCGGCCATCAACTCGGCCATCGACGAACTCATACCGGCCAAGTACCGCGGTCGAGTGGATATCGCCGTGAACGGCACGTATTGGGGTGGGGCGCTCATCGCCACAGTCGCCACCATCCTCGTCGTCAACCACCTCCCCGTCAGCTATTCGTGGCGGGTGGCCTTCCTGGTCGGCCCCGCGCTCGGCTTTGTCATCCTGTTCGTCCGCCGGAATCTGCCCGAAAGCCCTCGATGGCTCCTCATGCACGGACGAGCAGAGGAAGCAGATCGGGTCGTAGCCGAGATCGAGCAGCTGGCGGAGCACGACGGCAGCCTCGATGACGTCGACGAGTCCAAGGCGATCGACATAAGCCCAGCCTCCGACATCGGTTTCCTTGCGCTCGCCCGCACGCTGTTCGTTCACTATCCCAAGCGGGCCGTCCTCGGGGCCTCCTTGATGATCACCCAGTCATTTCTCTACAACGCGATCTTCTTCACCTACGCCCTGGTTCTCACGAAGATCTACAACGTTCCCGCCACCGATACCGCCTACTACTTCATCTTTTTCGCCTTGGGGAACCTCGTAGGCCCCTTGACGATCGGGCGCCTGTTCGACACCGTCGGGCGGCGCAAGATGATCGCAGGGACCTACATCCTCTCTGGTCTGCTCCTCGCTGGGAGCGCCGTCCTCTTCAACGCAGGCCTCCTCAATGCCGTGACCCAGACGGCCTGTTGGTGCGTCGTCTTCTTCTTCGCCTCGGCAGGCGCATCGGCCGCCTACTTGACGGTCAGCGAGATCTTCCCCGTCGAGGTGCGGGCGAAGGCGATCGCCGTCTTCTTCGCTATTGCGCAGAGTTTCGGGGCCTTCGGTCCTTGGCTCTACGGCGAGCTGATCGGCAACGGACAAGACCATTTCAGATTGTTCATCGGCTATCTCATCGGGGCCGCGGTCATGATTGCCGGCGGCCTGGTCGCCGCCTTCCTCGCCGTCGACGCGGAGCAGCGCTCCCTCGAGGACATCGCTTCGCCGCTGTCTGCCGTCCGCCCCTCGCCACACCTGTCGGCCGTGACCGGCGCACCCCGCTCACCGGCGGCGCGCAGCACGTTTCCGTGAGCTCGTTCAACGACGAGAGCCTGCGGTCTCCTTGGCGAACTCGTCGACCAATGTCCGGCAGAAGGCGGGCAGGTCGTCGGGCTTTCGGCTCGTGATCAACGTGTTCGGGGTCTGATCGCTCTTGCAGACGGAGACCTCCTCGTCGACCCAGTGCCCACCCGCATTGGTCACGTCCGTGCGGAGGCTGGGCCACGAGGTCAGGGTCCGGTCGCGTACGACGTCCGCCTCGATCAAGGTCCACGGCCCGTGGCAGATGGCGGCCACTGGCTTGCCGGCGTCCACCATCGCGCGCACGAAGGCGACCGCGTTCTCGTCCATGCGCAGCTGATCGGGATTGGCGACACCACCAGGCAGCACGACGGCGTCGTAGTCGTCGACATCGAGCTCCGCAGTGGTGCGGTCGACGTCGAAGCTGTCAGCAGGCTCAAGGTGATTGACCGCCTGCGCCTTCCCGGATTGTGGGGCGATCAGCTCCGGCCGTCCCCCGGCATCCTTCACGGCCTCCCAGGGCTCCGTCAGTTCCACCTGCTCGATACCCTCGTTTGCCACCAAAAAGGCGACACGAACGTCCTTCAGAGCGTCTGTCACGGCACCATCTCCTCGTCGAACTCTCTTTGGTTCGCCTACCCGGGGCCGTGACGCCGAAAACGTCGGGCCGAGGAGATCCGATGGGGACGCGGCGCGAGGTCGCGGCGTTCCTCAGAACACCCCGCCGGTCGCCACCTCGAGGCGCGCCCCGATCGCCGGGGTGAGCCAGCTGGCGTACGACGCGGTGATGTGGTTGTCGTCGCGATAGACGAGCAGGTTGCCCACGATCACGGTGCAGGTCGTCGAGATGCAGAACCACGGATCGGTGTCGACATAGCCGGCGCCGGTCGAGGTGGCGACGGTCTGCTCCTGGCCGATCCCTCCGGGGTTGTAATACGGGTAGTGCTTGGGGACCGAGCAGGAGGGGGTGTCCGAGAGGTGGAGGCTGAGGCACTGGGGCACGCTCCGCTGCGGGTAGGGGTCGTCACCCATGACGACCACGCGGGCCCCCGTGGAGTTCTCGATGGTGGTGATCATCTCGCTCAGCCCGGAGAGCCAGGCGTCACCGTCCACGACGACGTGCTCGTCGGGGATGCCGTACTCGCGGGAGAATCCGAGGATCACCACCGCCGGATGGATGGTCGCCATGCGCGCCAGCTCTGCCCTCTTCCACTTGTCACACTCGGTGTAGGGCCGACCGAGGTTCGGGTTGTAGATCGGCACGTCGATGGGCGGGCAGGTCGACTTGGTCATCACGACGACGGCGTCGTTCTGCTGGCTCGCCAGGTTGTCGATGGCCGGGAACCACTGCAGCGCGTGCGAGTCGCCGAACAGCACGATGTTCGTCGCGGAGCTCGTGTCCCCGTAGACGCACGGGTGCACCGCCGCGTCGGTGAAGCTGTTGAGGCACCCGTTGTCCTCGGGCGCCGGCAGGTCCGACGCCGCGTCGGAGAGCGAGGGCTTGAGGTTGGCGGGCACGTCCGGGTTGGCCAGTGACTGGTACACCTGCCGGTTGACCTGCGCATCGAGTGCGTCCGCCGCGGCGACCGCGGGGGAGACGGTGGCCGGCGATGACGACGACCGGGTCCGGGGTGCGGATGCGGCCGACAGGTGGGTCACCGCGGCGGAGCCGGTACCCACGGGGGGCG
>DATAYX010000495.1:0-14224 GCA_036272355.1 Acidimicrobiales bacterium | reverse complement strand
GCCTCCCTGCTCTCCGTTCGGGGCGCGAATGCAATGGCCGGAGCCCGCCCAACACCGAGCAGAGCCCGGCGCGCAGTTGCGCCTGACGAAGGGAGGTGCCGTGCGGACCCGCATTGCACTATCGACGGCCCTGGCCGTCCTTATCGTTGTACCAGTTTTACTTTTCGCTTTATCCAGCAGTAGCTCCACCGCTTCGGAGCGGAACCGCCATGAGGCGGGGAGCCGTCACCGAGCTGCCCGCATCGACATGAAGCTCATGTCGTACGCGCAGGCGGAGAAGGCCACCAAGTTGGCGACCTTCTACCACGCTGTCATCGCGCAGGATGAGGTGACCTACCTCCAGGAGATCGCCTACCTCCAGGCGCTGGCGGCGCAGCGATCAGCTGCCGCAGTCTCCAGCCCTCAAGCAGTCACTGCCTCGTTGCCGGTTCCGGCGGGTGGCGGCTCGGATGCCACGAGCACCGGCACGTCTGACTGGGCCTGCATCCGCCAACACGAGTCGGGCGGCAACTACGTCGAGGGTGGCGGCGGTGCGTATCAATTCGAGCTCGGTACGTGGGAAGGCCTCACGGGCCTGAGCACTCCGGCCCAGGACTCGCCTCCCCCCGTGCAGGACGCGGCGGCGCTCAGGCTGTATGCGGAACGCGGCTGGGAACCGTGGACGACCCGCTACGTGTGCGGACTGTGAGCCCGGCCATGACAACCAGAACCCAATCGGCTGAACACCGGGCGAGCGAAAGGTCGCTGCGAAGCCGGGTCACCTTCGCGACAGCGACGATCGTCGTCCTCGTCCTTCCCGCGATCCTCTTCTCAATGTTGACCGTGACTCCTGCGGGCTCCACGCGGGCCCGTCACGAAGCAGGAACACGGCACCGTGCCGCGCGCGTCGACAACAGGCTGATGTCGTACGCCCAAGCGGTGAAGGCGGCCAAGATGGCCACCTTCTACAACGCCGTCTCGGACAACGAGGTCAGGACCTATCTCCAAGAAGCGGCCTTCCTCGAGGCGGTGGCAAATGCGAACACGATGCCGGCCGCCTGGCAGGCGACCGCCACGTGCGAAGAAGGCGGCCGCAACGACCCCTACGCCGGCTACTTCGGCATTCTCGAGTGGAACGGGTTCGACGGCTACCCGACTGCGGGCAGCGCGCCCCTCTCGGTGCAGCTGGCCTGGGAGTCGGCCCACGGGATCTCGCCGCCGGACGCACCCGGCCAGTGCCACAGCTACTGAGGGCCAGGGCTCGGCTGACCGGGGATCCCGCCTGGGTTCAGGTGTGACCCGGTCGGCTACGCCAGCCCGAAGATGGCGTTGACCTGACCCATGTCGAAGTAGTCCCGCCATGCGGCGATCTTCCCGTCGACGACGTTGAATGCGCCCATGACCGGGAGTGGTGCCGTCTTCCCGTTGATGGTGAACGTGTCCGTCCGCTCGGTCAGCACCGTCGACCCGTCCGACGCCAAGTGGTGAATCTCGAATTCGAGCCCCTCGCACATGGTGACGAACATGTTGACGACGGCCATCGTGGCCTCGAGGCCTTCGGCTGGCTCCATCGGAATGTTGTGGTACACGATGTCATCGGAGAAGAACGACCGAAGCTCCTCGGGGTCTCGACGGCTGGCTGCCGCGCAGAAATCCCGGATGACCTGTTCGGCGCTGGGCATGGCGCTCCTCTCCTCGTGGCCGGCAGCACACGGTAGCGAACGATCGGTCATGATGGCCCGGTGACCAAGCCCGAAAAGCGAGTCGCCGTCCTCGCGCCGATGAAGCCCGAGCTGAAGGCCATCGTCAAATCCTTTGGTCTCCAGCCCAGTCCCGAGGATCCCGTCTTTTCGCACACCGGCTCCGCCGGAGCGTGGGGAGTCGCGGCGCTTGTCACCGGCATGGGTCCCGCATTGGCCCGCGAAGCGACCAGGAAGGCCTTGGGCACGGGCACCTTCGACCATGTCATGGTCATCGGAATCGCCGGTGGGCTCGATCCCGACCTGCCCGTTGGATCGCTCATGGTACCCAGCCGGGTTCAGCTCTACCCCGAGGGACCCGAATTCCACGCGCATCCGGTTCCCCCGCGTGTCGCCGAGGGCTCGCTAATGACGACTGATGGGCTGTTCGACAACGAGCAGATGTGGCAGCCCATCCTCGAGCGGGGTTTCGGTGCCGTCGACATGGAGGCCGCCGGCGTGGCTGAAGTGTGCGAGGACGCGGGCGTCGCCTGGTCCGTCTATCGGGGTATCAGTGACCGCCCCGACGAGCACATCGTCGATCAGGCTGTTTTCGGCCTCAGCAAACCAGACGGATCGGCCGATCCGGTCGCCCTGGCCAAATACCTCGCCCGTGATCCTCGACGAGCGAAAGCGCTCGCGCACCTCAATCAGTGCATGAAGGAAGCGGCGAGTCTCGCCGCGGACGCGGCGTACGCCGACCTCACCACAAGCTAACCCGCGTCGTCGGCGCTCGGACGGTCCGCCGGCTCGTGACGGCGGGCGATGACGTGAAGGTCGATGTCGTTCTCTGAGGCCATGCGGAGGATCTGTTGGATCACCGAACCTCGCGTGAGGGACTGCCACCTCGTGAGTCGCGACGTGCCCAGGACGATCTGAGTTATCTGCTGGTCGACCGCCGCCGCGAAAATGGTCTTGGCCACATCGTCGCCCTCCAAGGTCTGCCACGTGCCGCCGACGGCCCGCACCAGCCCTTCGAGCTCGGTCGTGCTTGCTTGACGAGCATCGGCGTCGCTCCCGACCACGTGCACGGCAACCAGCGGCGCCTTCACCCGGGCGGCAATGCGCGCCGCCCGCCTGATGACGGACGCGTTCCCCGCTGCGCCGGTGACGGCGACCATGATGCGTTCCGTCGTCTCCCAGAGCTCCCCCGCCGCGCCGCGTGAGCGCAGGTATTCGAGCAGTTCCTCCTCTGTCTCGTCTGCCACGAACCGCAGTGACAACTCCCGCAACGCAACGAGGTTTTCCTCCCGGAAGAACCCGTTGAGCGCCGAGGGCACCTTGTCGGACGGGTAGATGTTGCCGTGGAGCATGCGCCGGCGGAGTTGATCGGCCGAGGAGTCGATGAGCTCTATCTGGTCCGCCTTGCGCACCACCCAGTCGGGCACCCGCTCGCGGACGCTGACGCCTGTGATCCGCTCGACAGCGTCGGCGATCGACTCCAGGTGCTGGATGTTCACCGTGGTGATGACTGCGATCCCTGCATCGAGGATTTCGAGCACGTCCTCCCATCGCTTCTCGTGGCGCCCCGCGCCAGGCACATTGGTGTGCGCCAGTTCGTCGATGAGGGTGACCTCGGGCTGACGAGCGAGAACCGCGTCCAGATCCATCTCCTCCCAGACCGAGCCGCGGTATTCGACTGTTTTGCGAGCAACAACGGGCAAGTCACGCAACTGTTGGATCGTGTAGGGACGCTTGTGAGTCTCCACGAATCCCACGACGACGTCGGCCCCACGCTGGAACCTGCGCCATCCCTCGTCGAGCATGGCGCAGGTCTTGCCGACGCCGGCCGCCGCTCCGAGGTACACGCGGAAACGCCCGGTGGGCTTTACCCCTTCGTCGTCAGCGTTTGCGCTCATCGCACCTCGCAGGGGCCGGCTGCGCCGGCTCGTCGGTACACTTCGATTTGCGGCGAGATGCCGACAAAAGGGAAGCAGTGACACACGTGAGGCACGGCAGACCGGCTACCAGGGGAACGTACCAGCGCATCCTGGTCGGCACCGTCGCCACCCTTGCCTCGCTCGGTGTGCTGCTCGCCATCCTCGTGCCGTTCCGGTCGCATCTGAGCACGGCCATCCCGGCGCTGATCTTCGTCCTCCCGGCGGTCGTCGGCGTCGTCATCGGCGGCTTCTGGGTCGGCGTCGTCGGGGCCGGAGCCGGATTCTTGGCCTACGACTTCTTCTTCCTTCCGCCTTTCGACACGCTGACCGTCCGTTCGGACCAGAACTGGATCGCGCTCGTCGTGTATCTCGCCGTCGTGCTGATCGTGGGCCAGGTTGTCGCCCAGCTGCGCGCCGCCCGCGAGGTGGCGCTGCGGCGGACCGAGGAATCCGAACGCCTGTACGAGTTGTCCCAGGCGCTGATCGGTGACCTGGCGCTGCCGCAGCTGCTCACGCACATCGCGGACACGGTGCAAGGGGCCTTCGAGCCACGATGGACGGCGCTGGTGTTGCCAGCCGGGGACCACGACGACCCGGTTCCGGGCGAACGACTCGAGGTGGCGGCCACGGCGGGGCACCCGCTGTCCGATGCCGACATCGTGTCCGTGACGTCGGCCCAGGGCGGCACGCGCTCGATCGGGCTCGTCGGCGACACCGGCCCTCGCAAGGTCTCGGTCGTCTTGGCCGTCAACGAGCGACCGGTCGGCATGCTCGTGTTGCAAGACGTCGCGCTGGAAGACATCGAGCGGAACCTGCTCGGGACGTTCGTCAACCAGGCGGCCCTGGCGGTGGACCGGGCCCGCCTGCGTGAGCAGGTCCTGCGGACGCGCCTGCTCGAGGAGATCGACCGGTGGCGGAGTGCGCTCTTGGGAGCGGCCTCGCACGACCTGCGCACGCCGCTGGCCGCGGTGAAGACGGCCGTCTCCAGCCTTCGCCAGGCGGACGCCCGGCTGAGCTCGCAGGACCGGGCCGAATTGCTCGAGCTGATCGAGCAGCAGTCGGACCGGCTGGCGCGCCTCGTAACCAACCTGTTGGACATGACGCGGATCGAGGCTGGCGCCCTCGAGATCAGACCGACCGTAATGCCGCTCGACGAGCTGGTCGACGAGGCCCTCGGCAACCTCGGCGGCCTCGTCGCACGCGAACGGGTGCGGGTGAAGGCGCCACCGGACCTCCCGATGTTGCGCATCGACCACGTGCTGATCAGCCAGGTCCTGGCCAACTTGCTCGACAACGCCGAGCGCGTCGCGCCGAGCGGAAGCGTCATCGAGATTGCGGCACGGGTGGCGCCCGGCACTCGCGACCACGTCGAGATCGCGGTGACCGACGAGGGACCGGGTATCGCACCTGGCGAGCGCGAACGCGTCTTCGAGATGTTCAGCCAGGACGGCCGCGGCGGGCGCGCCGGCCTGGGACTCGCCATCGCGAAGGCGTTCGTCGAGGCGCACGGCGGTCTCATCTGGATCGATCCCGACGTGGGCAGGGGGGCGCGTATCGTCTTCACGGCTCCCGGCAACGCGCTCGTCGCGGCGTCGGCCTGAGGCCACACCATGTCCAAGTTCCTCCTCGTCGACGACGACCCCTCGCTGCTCAAGGCACTGCGCATCGGGCTGACGGCCCGTGGTGACGAGGTCCTGACCGCGTACACCGGCACGGAGGCGCTGCACCAGGTCGCCCTGGCCACGCCCGACCTGGTGATCCTGGACCTCGGGCTGCCCGACTTGGACGGGATCGAGGTGTGCCGTCGGATCCGCACCTTCTCGGGCGTCCCGATCGTCGTGCTCTCCGCCTACGGCGACGAGCGGCGCAAGGTCGAGGCTCTCGACAGTGGCGCCGACGACTTCGTCACCAAGCCCTTCGGCATGGCCGAGCTCGAGGCTCGCCTCCGCGTCGCCCTGCGCCACGGCGCGCGCCACGCGGACGGCGCCGAGGCGTCGCCGAAACTCGACGTCGGTGGTCTGCACATCGACCTGGTCCACCACATGGCGACGCTCGACGGCAACGCGCTGCAGCTGACGGCCAAGGAGTTCGAGCTGCTCGCCTATCTGGCCCGGCACGCCGGCAAGGTGTGCACCCACCACATGATCCTCAAGGACGTGTGGGGGCCCGGCTACGGCGTCGAGTCGAACTACGTGCGCGTCTACACGCACCGGCTGCGCAAGAAGCTCGGCGACGAAACCGGCACCATGCTCAAGACGATCCCCGGCATCGGCTACCAGCTGATCGGCGAAGGAGCCCCGACGACGTCTCATTCGGCCGGCGCCAAGCAGTAGAGCGGGTTCAACATCACGAGCGCCCCGCGTTCGGACCCCGGGGTGCCAGAGGCGACCATGTGCAGGCCGGGGACAAGCCCGGGTACGTGGCTCCGGCCCAGGAAACGCAACGCGATGACGCCCGTGCGGTCGTCGAGCTCGGCCTCGGTGCGGACATAGGGCTGCCCACAGGAGGTCACGGAGCGGACCTCGCCCATCACGGTCGCGCGTCGGCGTGGCACCAGCGACCCGATGGCGGTCACGCTCACGGGTGCTCGAGCTTGGACAGCCCCTCGTTGAGCTGCAGGACGTTGACGAAGGGCGAGCCGAGGAAGCCGAGCTGCCTGCCCTGGGCCTCCCGCGTGATCAGGCTCTGCAGCTGCGCCGAGGACACGCCGGTGGCGCGCGCCACCATCGGGATCTCGGCGGTGGCGTCCTGCGGCGTGATGTCGGGGTCGATGCCGCTGCCCGAGGTGGTCACCAAGTCAGACGTCGGGTTGACACCGCGGGCGTGCCAGTACTCATTCAGGTGCTTCGTGTAGGTGACCAGCTCCTGCGAACGCGGGCCGAGGTTGGTCGCGCCCGATTCGCCGGCCGCACCGTTGGCGACCAGCGGGTCGTCGCCCGGGTGGCCGGCCGGGTTGTCCCCCTTGTATTTGCCGGTGTCGCTATAGGGTCCGAGGTTGTCGGGCCGGCCTTGGAACACACAGCTGCCCGGCAGGTGCCCGGGACACTTGGTCTGGGACCAGTCCTGGCCGATCAGGTTGGAGCCGTTGGCCGTGATGGAACCATTGGCCTGGCCCTTGAAGAAGGCCTGGGAGAGGCCGACGCCCAGCAGCGGGTAGGCGAGGCCGAACAGCACCAGGCAGATGATCACCATGACGGCGGAGCGTCGGAGTTGGGTGAGCACGATCAGACCTCCTCAGTACCAGTGCACCGCGGTAAGGAACAGGTCGATCAACTTGATGAAGATGAACGGCGTGATGATGCCGCCGACGCCGTAGATCCACACGTTGCGCCGCAAGATCGCGGCCGCGCCCGATGGCCGCCACTTGACGCCGCGCAGGGCGAGAGGGATCAACGCCACGATGACGAGCGCGTTGAAGATGACGGCGGAGAGGACGGCCGAATCCGCGTTGTGCAGGTGCAAGATGTTGAGCGCGTTCAGCTGCGGGTAGGTGACGACGAAGAGGGCCGGGATGATGGCGAAGTACTTCGCCACGTCGTTCGCGATGGAGAACGTGGTGAGCGAGCCGCGGGTGATGAGCAGCTGCTTGCCGATCTCGACGACGTCGATCAGCTTCGTCGGGTTCGAGTCGAGGTCGACCATGTTGCCGGCCTCCTTGGCCGCGGTCGTCCCCGTGTTCATGGCCACACCGACGTCGGCCTGGGCCAGGGCGGGCGCATCGTTGGTCCCGTCCCCCGTCATGGCCACGAGCTTGCCCCCCTCCTGTTCGGCCCTGATCAGCTCCATCTTGTTCTCGGGCGTGGCCTCGGCCAGGAAGTCGTCGACGCCGGCCTCCTGCGCGATGGCCGCCGCGGTGAGCGGGTTGTCGCCGGTGATCATGACGGTGCGGATGCCGGCGGCGCGCAGTTCGGCGAAGCGCTCCTTGATGCCGGTCTTGACCACGTCCTTGAGCTCGATGACCCCGAGGACGTTCGGGCCGTCGGCCACCACGAGCGGGGTCGAGCCGGCCCGGGCGATGCGGTCGACGATCTCGCCGAGGCCCTCGGGCGGCGTGCCGCGCTGCTCGACCACCCAATTGCGCACCGCCTCGGCCGCACCCTTGCGGATCTGGCGGCCGTCGACGTTGAGGCCGGACATGCGGGTCGTGGCCGAGAATGGCACGAACTCGTGCGGGCCGGCCAGGTCGCGCTCGCGGATGCTGAAGCGCTCCTTGGCCAGCACGACGATGGAGCGCCCCTCGGGGGTCTCGTCGGCGAGCGAGGCCAGCTGGGCGGCGTCGGCCACTTCCTCCTCGCTGTGCCCACCGACGGGGAAGAAGCCCGACGCCATGCGGTTGCCGAGCGTGATGGTGCCGGTCTTGTCGAGCAACAGGGTCTGCACGTCGCCCGCCGCCTCGACCGCCCGGCCGCTCATGGCGAGCACGTTGCGCTGGACGAGGCGGTCCATCCCGGCGATGCCGATGGCCGAGAGCAGCGCCCCGATCGTCGTCGGGATGAGGCAGACGAGGAGCGAGACCAAGACGACGACCGAGACCGTCGCGCCGGCGTAATGGCCGAACGGCTGGAGCACGACGACAACCGGGAGGAAGATGATCGTCAGCACGGCGAGCAGGATGGTCAGGGCGATCTCGTTGGGCGTCTTCTGGCGGTTGGCCCCCTCGACGAGGGAGATCATGCGGTCGAGGAAGGTGTGACCTGGCTCGGCCGTGATCGCAACGACGATGCGGTCGGACAAAACGGTTGTACCGCCCGTGACGGCGGAGCGGTCACCGCCGGACTCGCGGATGACCGGGGCCGATTCACCGGTGATGGCCGACTCGTCGACGGAGGCGACTCCCTCGATGATCTCGCCGTCGGAGGGGATGACGTCGCCCGCCTCGCACACGACGCGGTCGCCCAGGCGCAGCGACGCGGCGGGGACGACCTCCTCGGTCCCGTCCGCATTGAGGCGCCGCGCCACGGTTTCCGAGCGCATGCGGCGCAAGGCCACGGCCTGAGCCTTGCCCCGGCCCTCCGCCATGGCCTCGGCGAAGTTCGCGAACAGCACGGTCAGGAACAGCCAGGCGGTGATCGACCAGTTGAAGAGGTCGGAGTGCGACACCGACTCGATGAACGTGATCACCGAGCCGATGAGCACGACGAACATGACGGGGTTCCTGACCTGTACCCGCGGGTCGAGCTTGGTGAAGGAGCCTACGACCGACTCGCGCAGGATCTCGCGATCGAACAGGCCGCGTGTCTCGGCCACGCCGTGGGGTGCCGGCGATTGCCGTGGCGTCGGGGCGGCAGTTGCGGTGAGGGTCATCAGAAGAACTTTCCGTGACTGAGTTGTTCGACGACGGGGCCGAGAGAGACGGCAGGGAAGAACGTGAGGCCGCCGACGATGATGATCACGCCGATCAGCAACCCGACGAACATGGGGTTGTCGGTCCGGAAGGTGCCGGCGCCCGCGGCCACCACGTTCTTGGCTGCCAACACCCCACCGAGGGCGATGGCCGGGATCAGGATGCCGAAGCGCCCGATGAGCATGTCGATGCCGCCGATGACGTTGTAGAAGGTCGTGTTGCCGGTGAGGCCACCGAAGGCCGACCCGTTGTTGTTGCCCTGCGAGGTGAGGGCGTAGAGGATCTCGGAGAAGCCGTGGGGACCCGAATTGAGCGGGCCGGCCCGGCCGGCATGGAGGGACACCGCGATGCCGCTGAGGATCAGCACGGTCATCGGCATGACCAGGGTCCCGAGACCGGCGAGTTTGACTTCGGTGGCCTGGATCTTCTTGCCCAGGTACTCCGGCGTCCGCCCCACCATCAGCCCGCCGATGAAGACGGCCAAGATGGCGTAGATGAGGATGGTGTAGAGGCCGCTGCCGACGCCGCCGGGGGTGACCTCGCCGATCATCATGCCGGTGAGCAGCGCCCCCCCGCCGACCGGGCTGAACGAGTCGTAGGCGGAGTTGGCCGAACCGGTCGACGTCTGGGTCGAGGCGATCCCGAACAGCGCCGAGGAGGGCACGCCGAAGCGCACCTCCTTGCCCACGGTGTTGCCCGTCGGTTGATGCAAGATCCCGGCCTGCTGCACCGCCGGGTTCGGTTGGTGCTCGGCCACCGTGGCGATGGCGGTCCAGGCGCCGAACAGGATGACCATCGCGGTGAGGATGGCGACACCTTGGCGGATCGAACCGACCATTTTGCCGAAGACGTAGGTCAGGCAGACAGGGATGAGCAACAGGAGGTAGATGCTGAGCCAGTTGGTCAGCGGCGTCGGGTTCTCGAAGGGATGCGCCGAGTTGGCGTTGAAGAAGCCGCCGCCGTTGGTGCCGAGCTGTTTGATGACCTCCATGAACCCGGTGGGACCCAGGGCAATGGTCTGGGAGACGCCGTTGAGGGCATTGTGGATGTGCACCGGGCCCGACAGGGTCTGCACGGCGCCCTGGCCGACGAAGATGATGCCGGCGACGACGGCGATCGGCAGCAGCACGTAGAGCAGCGCCCGGGTGATGTCCACCCAGAAGTTGCCGACGGTGGGCGAGCCCTTTTTGGTGAAGCCGCGGATGATGACGAGGGCGGCGCCGATTCCCACGGCGGGCGTCACGAACTGCTGCACCGTGAGCGCGCACATCTGCGACAGGTACGACAGTGTCTCCTCGCCGCCGTAGTTCTGCCAGTTGGTGTTGGTGAGGAACGAAGAGGCGGTGTTCCACGACAGGCCCTGTCCGACGGCGCCGAAGTGCTGGGGGTTGAGCGGGAGCGACCCCTGCAGACGGAGGATGGCGTAGGTGATAGCGAAGGAGAGGCCCGAGAAAATGACGACGGACCCCGCGTAGCGCTTCCAGGACTGCTCGCCGTCCGGACTCGTGCCGAGAAGCCGGTAGATCGGCCGCTCGATGAAGGACAGGAACCTGATCCGGCCCTCGAAGACGCCGACCATGTAGCCGCCGAGGAAGCGCCACGACAGTCCCAGCGCCACGACCAGCGTCAGGATTGTCCAGAAGTAACCCATTCAGCTCAGAACCATTCGGGCTTGAACATGGCGACGCCCAGATAGATGAACACCAGGATCGACACCCCGAGCAGGAGGCCCTGGACCGCGGTCACACCCGCTCCAAACACCAGATGTAGGCGAGGAACACCGCGACGAAGGCGATGAAGCTCACGATTGCCAGGAAGTCGGCCATGACACCACTGTCGTGGCAAGGCTGTGAACCCGATGTCAACGCGACGAGGACGTCCCTTAACAAATCGTCAACGGCCGCCCCGCTGCCTAAGGTGAGGCCGTCGGCTGATCGAAAGTGGGGTGGACGATGACGCTGGACCTGGAGGGATGCCGCACGCTGGTGACGGGTGGCTCGTCCGGCATCGGGGCCGGCCTGGCCGAGGCGCTGGCCGAGCGGGGCGCGGTGGTGGGCATCTGCGCCCGCCGCGCCGACCGCCTGTCCGAAGTGGTGGGCCGCTGCATGAAGCACTCACCCGACAGCCGGATGTGGGTCGTCAACCTGGCCGACATCAACGCGGTCGACCAGCTGGCCATCGACGTGGTGGACGCCTTCGGCGGCGTGGACCTCCTCATCAACAACGCGGGCATCCCGAAGCGCCGGCACGTGACGGCGCTCGACATCGACACGATCACGGCCGTGATGCACGTCAATTACCTCTCGCCCGTCCGGCTGACCATGGCGCTGCTGCCCCAGATGCTGGCGCGGGGCTCGGGCACCATCGTCAACGTCTCGTCGATCGCCGGGAAGCTCAGTGCGCCCGGCGAATCCGCCTACGACGCTTCGAAGGCCGCCCTGACCGCGTTCTCCGAGGCGATGGCCGTCGACCTCTGGGAGGACGGCATCAAACTGATGGTCGTCTACCCCGGCGTCATCGACACCGAGCTGTTCAGCCTGCCCGACAACGACACCCCCGACCTCCCGGTCCCGGCCGAGCCGGTCTCGGTGGCGGTCGACGCCATCCTGGCCGGCCTGGACGCGGGCGCCGCGCAGGTCTGGGTGCCCGAGTGGTTCCACGGTGTGGTCGCCAACAAAGAGAAGGACGTCGGCGCGTTCCTCGAGGGGACCGCCGCCTACATGCGCGAGCAGAAGGCCAAGCAGGCTCAGGCCTAGCGAGGAGAGGGGCAGGAAGCATGGACACCGCCATGAAGGTCGAGCCGGACGCTGCAGGTATGCGCGAGGACCGGCTGGAACGCATCACCGAGCACTTCGGGCACAACTACGTCGAGACGGGCAAGATCGCCGGCTGCCAGATCACGGTGGTGCGGGGTGGCCACGTCGCCTACCACCGTTCCCTCGGCCAGATGGACAGAGAGCACGCCGTGCCGATGGCCGACGACGCCATCTTCCGCATCTACTCCATGACCAAGCCGATCGCGTCGGTGGCCCTCATGCAGCTCTACGAGCGCGGCATGTTCCAGCTGCTCGACCCGGTGCACCGCTACATCCCCGAGTGGCGGACCCTCCAGGTCGGCGAGGTCCAGGGCGACGGGTCGGTCACCCTGGTCAAGCCGAAGCGGCCGATGAACATGCGCGACGTCCTCATGCACACGACGGGGCTGCCGGGGAGCCTTTTCGCGGACAACCCGATCGACGAGGCGTTCGCCGAGGCACGGCGCGCCCTCGGCCGCGAGCAGACCCTGGAGGACGTCACCGCCCTGTTGGCGCGGCACCCGTTGAAATTCCATCCGGGCACGCGCTGGAATTACGGGTTGTCCACCGACATCGTCGGGCGCCTGGTCGAGATCCTCTCGGGCCAGCGCTTCGACGAGTACCTGCAGCGCGAGCTCTTCGAGCCGCTCGGCATGGACGACACCGCGTTCTACGTCCCCGAGGAATCGCTGAGCCGCCTGGCCGCCTGCTACCAGTACCGCCCGGCCAACACACCGCTTCTCATGGAGAGCGCGTTCGCCAATCTCGTCAAAGCCCCACACGCGTACCTGTCGGGCGCCGGCGGTCTCGTCTCGACCACCCACGACTACGTCGCGTTCTGCCAGATGCTGGCGAATGGGGGCCAGCTCGACGGCCGGCGCGTGCTGGGACGCAAGACGATCGAGCTCATGACGGCCAATCACCTGCCGGGCGGTGCCACCTTGGCGGACCTCGCCATCGGCGGCTTCGGCGAGGCCGGCTTCGAGGGCGTCGGCTTCGGACTCGGCTTCGCCGTCGGGCTCGGGGCCGCCGCCACGGCGATGGCCGGCTCCGCGGGCGAGTACTACTGGGGCGGCGCCGCCAGCACGGCGTTCTGGGTCGACCCCGCCGAGGACCTCTTCGCCGTGTTCATGACGCAGCTCTTCCCGTCGATCGCGTACCCGTTCCGGGCCCAGCTCCGGGCGCTCGTGTACCAGGCCATCGACGACTGATGACAGGGGACACGGGCCACGTCGGCCCGGCCGACGCCACCGTCGTCCCCCGCTTCGCCGGCCCCGCCACGTTCGCCCGCCTGCCGTCGGCCGACGCCGTGCCGCGCTGGGACATCGCCGTCGTGGGCATCCCGTTCGACGGCGGCACCACCTATCGTCCCGGTGCCCGGTTCGGGCCTGCCGCCATCCGTCAGGGTTCGCGGCTGCTCCGGCCCTACAACCCGGCCATGGGCGCGTTGCCCTTCGAGCTGGCCCAGGTGGTGGACGCCGGCGACGTCGCGTGCACGCCCTTCGGGCCCGAAGAGGCGGTCGCACAGATCGAGACGGCGGCCGAGGCGCTGCTGGCGGGGGGTGGTCGGCTGGTGTCGATCGGGGGTGACCACACCGTCGCCCTGCCTCTGCTGCGCGCGACGGCGGCGCGGCGCGGCCCGCTGGCGCTCGTGCACTTCGACGCCCACCTCGACACGTGGGACGTCTACTTCGGCCAACGCTTCACGCACGGGTCCCCGTTCCGGCGCGCCTGGGAGGAAGGGCTCCTCAGCCGCGACCACAGCACGCACATCGGCTTGCGCGGGCCGCTCTACTCGAGCACCGACCTCGTCGACGACGCTGGCATGGGCTTCGCTCAGATCACGGCCGACGAGGTCGGCGAACGGGGCGTGGCCACGGTGGCGGCGGGGGTCCTGGAGCGGGTGGGTGACGCGCCGCTCTACGTATCCGTCGACATCGACGTCCTCGACCCCGCCCACGCGCCGGGAACCGGCACGCCCGAGGCCGGAGGGTTGACCAGCCGAGAGCTGCTGTCGCTCGTCCGGCGCCTGGCGCCCGCACGCATCGTGGGCGCCGACGTCGTCGAGGTCTCGCCCGCGTACGACCACGCCGAGATCACGGCGATCGCAGCCGCGCACGTGATTTACGAGCTACTCACCGCCATGGCGTTGTGGAGTCCCTGAGCCCCAACTGCACGCGTTGTAACAAGGCATTCACAGGCGGGAAACCCTCCCCGAACGTTGCGCCCGTACGGTGCAGGCAGGCGACGACGAGAGGAGCCTACGGGCCCGGTGGGGATGTGAAACGAGACCTGCTGGTCGGCGTGGCGCAGTGGCTGTCCGCAGCGGGCGAGCCCAAGCAGAACCTGTCGGTCGCCCTGGGCATGATGGACGACGCGGCGGCCCGTGGCGTGGAGCTGCTCGTGCTGCCCGAGCTGTGGTCGAGCGGCTACGACCCCGAGACACTGGCCGACGACGTACGCCGCGACGCCGAACCGAGGGACGGC
>DATAYX010000494.1:0-4824 GCA_036272355.1 Acidimicrobiales bacterium | reverse complement strand
GCCGATCGACCACACGCCGAGCTCGCGGAGCTCTTGGAGGGCGGCCGGCACCCCACCCACGACGGCGAACGAGAGGTGCTCGATCGCCCCGGCGGCCGTCTTGGTGACCGTCGCCGACAGTCGAGCGGAACGGTGGCGTGGGAGGACGACGCCACCGACGCCGGCACATTCGGCGCTGCGGAGGAGCGCGCCGAGGTTGCGGGGGTCGGTGATGCCGGCGGCGACGAGGAGGAATGGCGGGGTGCCGTCGGGGGTGGGGCGGCAGAGATCGTCGAGCGAGACCGGATCGAGCGGGCGGGCGAGCGCGACGACGCCTTGGGGCGCGTCAGTGCGGGCCTGTGCGTCGAGGCGGGCTCGTGGCACCGTCTCGACGGGGACACGGCGCTGTGCGGCGAGCTCTTCGATGCGGTCGAGCTGGGGGGACGGGTCCTGATCCTCGGCCATGAGGACGCGGCGGACGCTGCGGCGGTTGACGGCGAGGAGCTCGAGGACGGCGCGCCGACCTTCGACCTGGTCGCCGCCGAGCTCGCCGAGGGGAGGTCCGGACGATTGGCGGCGACGGTCGTGACGTTGTGCGGCGCCGTCGTTGCTGGTGCTGTTCTTGTTGCCGCGGCGGCGGTCGCGGCCGGTGTTCGGAGACGGAGACGGTGACGGGGCGGGGCGGCGGCGGGCCCGGCGGCCGGGTGGTGGGCTCACCGCTGCTCCACGAGCACGATGGCCATACAGGCGATGCCCTCGGCTCGTCCCAGTGCCCCTATGCCTTCGGCCCGGGTCGCCTTGACCGAGACGGGCGCTTCGAGGACCTGGCCGAGTTGCTCGACCATGGCGCCGGTGTGCGGCGCCAGGCGCGGCGTGTCAGCGATGATCGTGCAGTCGGCGTTGACGACGGCGAACCCCTTCGTCGAAGCCAGCCGGACCACCTCGGTGAGCAACGCGACGCTGTTTGCTCCTTCCCATTGCGGGTCCGTGTCGGGGAAGTGTTGGCCGAGGTCGCCGAGGCCGACGGCGCCGAGGATGGCGTCGGCCAGCGCGTGTGACACGGCGTCAGCGTCGCTGTGACCGGCGAGGCCGCGTGCGCCCTCGATGACGATGCCGCCGAGTACGAGGGGGCGGTGCGGATCGTCTGAGAAGCGGTGGACGTCGATGCCCTGGCCGACGCGCACGGTCAACCCTCCTGCGCGGCCGCGAGCAGCCGTTCGGCCGTCGTGAGGTCGTCGGGCGTCGTGATCTTGATGTTGCCCGGGTGGCCCAGGACGACGCGGACACGTCCACCAGCAGCCTCGACGAGCATGGCGTCGTCGGTGGCGATGGCGTCGGCGCTGCTCTCCGCCCCGGCGTGGGCGTGGGCGTGGGCGTGCGCGTGACGTAACGCCTCGGCCGCGAAGGCCTGGGGCGTCTGCACGGCGACGAGCGAGGTGCGATCGAGCGTGTTCGTGACGTTCATGGACCGGTCCACGACCTTGATGGTGTCACTCGGGGCCAGCCCGGGCACCGCCCCGGTCACGCCCTCCTCGTGCAGTGCCTCGAGCACGGATGCGAAGAGGGCCGGCGCGGCGAGGGGGCGTGCCGCGTCGTGCACCACGATGACATCGGCCTCGGCCGGCACCGCTTCGAGGCCGCAGCGGACCGAGTCGGCACGGGTGCCGCCGCCCGTGACCACGGCGTCGGCGCCGGAACTGTCCGTCGGTTGGGCGTCCGCGGGAACGACCAGGACGACGCCGTCGGAGACGGTGCGGCACGCGTCCACGGCCCATGCCAGAACGGGGCGGCCGGCCAGAGATACGAACTGCTTCTGTTCGCCGAATCGTCGACCGGACCCGCCGGCGACGACGATCGACCACACCCGCGCCACGGTACGACCGGGCCGGGCGATCAGGTCAGGGCGTCGTTCAGACGCTCTTCGGCGGTCTCCTCGTCCACGTTGAGAGCGAAGGTCAGCTCGGAGACGAGGATCTGGCGGGCCCGCTGCAGCATCCGCTTCTCGCCCGCAGAGAGGCCCTTGTCCTTGTCGCGGATGGAGAGGTTCCTGACCACTTCGGCGACCTGATAGATGTCGCCCGAGCGCAGCTTCTCGGAGTGGTTCTTGTAGCGACGGGACCAGTTCGTGGGCATGCGCGCTTCCTTCTTGCGCAGCACGGCGAAGACCTCCTCGACCTCCTCGTCGTTGATGACCTCACGCAGACCCACGCCCTCGGTGTTGTCGGCCGGGACATTGAGGATCAGATCGCCGTAGGCGAGACGCAACACGAGGTACTCGCGCTTCTCGCCGAAAGCGACCTTGGTCTCGCGCTTTTCGATGACTGCAGCCCCGTGGTGGGGGTAGACGACTTTGTCTCCGACCTTGAACGACACAGGACTCAGGACTCCTTGAGAGAACGGGTGGCCCGCGCGCACACGGACGTGCGGGCACTTATGAAGAGAGGTTGTCGGCACGGGCCCGAACCGTCCGACGACGGCCATCTATTTTACCAGATACGTGCGCTATTCGTAACGCTCGAAGATGCTGGCCTCGACGAGGCGGGCAAGGCCGTCACGGATGTGACGCGCCGTGGCGGCTCCGATGCCATCGACGGACTCGAGCTCGGCCGCCGAGGCGGAGAGGATCTCGGGGAGGGAGCCGAACCGCTGGACGAGGCGAGCGATCAGCGTCTCGGACAGCTGTTGGGGCAGCCGGTGCAGCATCCGGTATCCGTGGGGGGCCAGCGCGGCGTGCAGCTCGTCGTTCGATGAGGGCAGGTTGAGCGCGCCGACGACGCTCGGCAGGTTCATCAGGGAGTCCGCTTCGAGTGAACGCAGCCGGGCGATGCCCTTCTCGTCGGTGTAGTCCAGCAGGACCAGGTTCAGGCTCTCCTCGACCCCGGACGAGAGCTCCTCGGTCTGGAGGCGGATGAGCCGGCCGTCGGAGCCGAGCTCGACCAGGTGGCCCTCGATCTCGACGGCGATGCGCCGGACCATCTCGCCCGGCTGCAATACGGAGACGACATCGCGCACCGAGACGGAGTCCTCCATTTCGAGCCTCGTCAGAGTGGAGAGGGCGTCGTCGTAGCGAGAGCGGAACCGCTGCAGGGTCGAGAGGGCCTGGCTCGACCGGTCGATGAGCCATCCCGCTGTCTGCGTGGTGTGCTTGCGATCGTTGCGGTACACGGCGATCGTCGCCATGGCCTCGGAAACTGCGACGACGGGGACGTCGATGGAACGGGCTACCCGTTCCGCGGTGCGGTGGCGCGTGCCGGTCTCCGACGTCGCGATGCTCGCCTTGGGGACGAGATGCACGTTCGCCCGTGCGATACGGGAGGCATCCGGTGCCAGGATGATGGCGCCGTCCATCTTCGCCAGCTCGGACAGTCGCTGCGGGGTGTATTCGGCGTCGAGGAGGAAGCCGCCCGTGCACATCGAGAGCACGGCAGGACTGTCTCCCACGACGATGAGGGCGCCGTGCTTCGCCTGGAGAACGCGGTCGAGACCTTCTCGCAGGGCCGTGCCCGGCGCGATCAGAGCCAGCGCGTCGTTCAGCGGCTGGTTGCCGCCGGGACCGTCGACCACTCGGGCATCGTACCCGCGGCCGTCGGCGTTCCGGCCGGTCCAAACGCCATGACCAGCGCTTCGGCGAGGGTCCGCACGCCGTGCACGGCCATGTGCGGCGGGAGAATGGCGGCCGCGTCGTCGGCGATCGAGGCAGGCACCAACGCGCGCGCGAACCCGCCGCGCCGCGCCTCAGCCAGGCGCCGATCGGCCTCTGGCACCGTCCGCAGCTCGCCCGCCAGTCCGAGCTCACCGAATGCAACCAGATCGGCTGGCACGGGGGTTCCCCCGACGACGGATGCCATGGCGAGAGCAACAGCAAGGTCGGCCGCGGGCTCGGTCACCGAGATGCCGCCAACGGCGGCGACGAAGAACTCGGAGGACACGGGGATGTCGAGGTGGCTCCGGCATGCCAGCAGGGCCCGCAGCAGGTTGGCCCGGGACGGGTCGAGGCCGAGCGTGTGCGGCCTCGCCGACGTGCCCGCCATCCCCGGTCCGAGCAATGCCTGGACCTCGACCAACAGCGGTCGGCGTCCCTGCATGACCGGTACCACGACGCTGCCCGGGACACCGGCCATGCGATCGCCCAGCATGAGCGGGCCGGGGTCCGGGACGGCCCGCAGGCCGTCGTCCCGCATCTCGAAGATGCCGACCTCGCCGGCCGGTCCGAAGCGGTGCTTGACCGCTGTCAGCACGCGGAGCGCGTGGTGACGGTCACCGTCGAAGGAGAGCACGGTGTCGACGAGGTGCTCCACGGCGCGGGGCCCGGCCAGGTCGCCGTCCTTGGTGACGTGGCCGACCAGGAGCAGGGGCACGCCGTTGGACTTGGCCATGCGGGTGAGGCGCTCCACGCACGTGCGCACCTGGGCCAGGCTGCCGGCGGGCTGGCCCAGTTCGGGGTCCGAGACGGACTGCAGCGAGTCGACCACCACCAGGGCGGGGCGGTGGCGCTCGACGGCCGACTCGATCGCCTCGACGTCGGGCCCCTCAATAGCCAGGAGATTCGGTGGCACGGGCCCGATGCGCATGGCGCGGCCGCGCACCTGGGCCAGCGATTCCTCGGCCGACGCCAGCATGACGTCGAGACCGGTGGCCGCCAGCGAGGACAGCACCTGGAAGAGCAGCGTGGACTTGCCGATGCCGGGGGGACCGAACAGCAACGTGACCGAGCCGGACACGACGCCGCCACCCATGACCCGGTCAAGCTCGCTCACTCCCGTCGGCAGCGGGTGCATGGCTTCCGTCGAGACGTCGGCCAGCGCCAGGGCCGGGCGGACCTCCGCCTGTCTCGCGTGGGATGTC